>QHTS01000214.1 GCA_003220905.1 Gemmatimonadota bacterium
TCTTCCAGCGTGGCGCCGTGGACGGGCTCAACATGATCGTCCCTCATGGTGACCCGATTTATTATCGAGAACGGCCCCGCATCGCGGTGCCCGAGAAGGACGTCCTGGACCTGGACGGGTACTTCGGCCTGCACCCCCGCCTCGCCGTGCTGAAGCCCCTGTGGGATTCGAAGACCCTCGCCGCCGTCCACGCGATCGGCTCCCCCGACGCGACTCGGAGTCACTTCGATGCACAAGATTATCTGGAGTCGGGCACACCGGGCGTGAAAGCGACGCCGGACGGCTGGCTCAACCGCTACTGCCAGCACGATCGTGAGCACCAGGACACGCCGTTCCGTGCGGTCGCCTTTGGTCCCCAGCTGCCCCGGATCCTCGCGGGCACCGCGCCGAGCCTCGCGATCGACGACCTGCAAGCCTTCGGCCTGCGCGCGCCACAGCCCGCCGCGCGCGACCGGCTCACCCGCGCCTTCGAGGAGCTGTACGCCGGCTCCGCGACGGGGTTGCTCTCGACGTCCTCCCGGGAGGCGTTCGCAGCGGTGCAGATGCTCAAGCGCCTGGACCCCGGCCAGTACCGACCCGCGAACGGGGCCGATTACCCGGGCGGCAGGCTCGGAAAGGCTCTGCTCGAGATCGCCCAGCTCATCAAGGCCGATGTCGGGCTGCACGTGGCGTTCGCGGACGTGACCGGGTGGGATACGCACGTGAATCAGGGAGCGACCGAGGGGCAGCTTGCGGGCCGGTTGGGCGAGTTGGGGCAGGCCCTCGCGGCCTTCACCCGCGACTTGGGCGATGGGATGCGCGACATCGTCGTGTTCACGATGTCCGAGTTCGGCCGCACCGTGCGGGAGAACGGGAGCTCGGGCACCGATCACGGGCACGCGACGGCCATGCTGGTGCTGGGCGGCCCGGTACAAGGGGGTAGGGTCCTGGGGAAGTGGCCCGGGCTCGATCCCGCGCAGCGGTTCGAGGGGCGCGACGTCGCCGTGACCACCGACTTCCGCGACCTGTTCGCCGAGCTCCTGGCGCGGCATCTGGGCGCGACGGACCTCTCCGCGATTTTCCCGGGATACACTCCCGACCCGGCGCGATTTCCGGGCGCGATCAGCGCCTAGCGACCGCCGCTTCCTCGAGCGCCGCGAGCAGCGGCTCGAGGTCCCATGAGTCGTCGTGCCGCACGCCGTTGATGAAAAAAGTCGGCGTCCCGTTGACGCCGCTCGTGACACCGCTGCGGAAGTCCTCTCGCACCCGGGGCTCGTACACCCCGTCTGAGAGCTCCTTCCGAAAGCGCGCGACGTCGAGACCCACGTCGCCCGCGTATTCGATCAGATACTCGCCGTCGAGTGCAAACTGCCGCTCGAACAGACGGTCATGCATCTCCCAGAACTTGCCCTGCGCACCCGCGGCTTCCGCGGCCTCCGCCGCGTGCTGCGCGTGGGGGTGGCTCTCGCGCAGCGGGAAGTTACGGTACACGAACCGCAGTCTCGGTCCCATCCGTTGCTGGATCGCCTTGATGATGGGGTACGCGCGCCCGCAGTGCGGGCACTCGTAGTCGCCGTACTCGACCAGCGACGGGCAGCGTCAGCGCTGCGGCCGCGTCGCGCCTCCTCACGCGGAGGTTCGCTCGCCTGCGACCGCGTCCAGGGCGCGCAGGATACCATCCGCGCCGGGATTCACGCCGATCGGCGAGACGTAGCTCCAGCGGATGACCCCGTCGCCGTCGATGACGTACAACGCTCGCTCGGTAAATCCGTCGCCGTCACGGTAGGCGCCGTAGCGGCGCGCCACCGCCCCCTTCGGCTCGAAGTCCGCGAGCAGGGGAAAGCGCAGCTTGCGGTCGCCGGCGAATGCGGCGTGGCACCAGACGCCATCCACGGAGATGCCGAGGAGCTTGGCGCCGTAGCCCTCGAACTCCGACAGCACCTCGTTGTAGAGCGACATCTGGTCACCGCAGACCGGGCTCCAGTCCGCGGGATAGAACGCCAGGATGACGGGCTGGCCGCGGAAGTCACGCAGCGAGACGGTCCGATCCGGCGCGTTGTGGAGCGTGAAGTCGGGCGCGGGAGTCCCGGGAGGGAGCGGACCCCCGGCAAAGCGATTCGTGTCGGCCATGGCATCTTCCTTTCTCAACGGGTCCGCGTCTCGGACTCCTCCGGGACGATCGGCAGCTCGAGCCGGTCGGCGTTGCGCAGAACGGCGATGGTCGTGCGGGCACCGATCCGCTCGGTGACGAGCAAGCGGTGCAGGTCGTCGATCCCCGATACCGCTTGCCCGTCGAAACCGATGACGATGTCCCCGGACGTGAGCCCCGCGCGTGCCGCCGGGCTGTCCGGCTCCACACCGGTCACCAGCACGCCGCTCTTCGCGTCGACCCCGAGCGCCCGCTGCGCCAGCCGGAGCAGGGGAACGTTCTGCCCCGCGACCCCGATCCGGCCGCGGCGGATCTTGCCGTGCCGGATCAGCTGGCCGGTCACGACCTTCGCCGTATTGATGCCCACGGCGAAGCAGATCCCCTGGGCGGGAAGGATCACCGCAGTGTTGACGCCCACCACGCGGCCCCGTGCGTCCACCAGCGGCCCGCCGGAGTTCCCCGGATTCAATGCCGCGTCGGTCTGGATCACGTCGTCGATCAGGCGCCCGCCGACCGAGCGGAACGAGCGGCCCAGGGCGCTCACGACGCCCGCCGTGACGGTGCTCTGGAAGCCGAGGGGGTTGCCGATGGCGACGACCAGCTGCCCGACCCGCAGCGCAGCTGAGTCGCCGAACTCGGCGACGGTGAGCGAGACGGGCGGGACCCGGATCACGGCCAGATCGGTATCGGGGTCGTCCCCCACGAGCGCCGCCGGCACCGGGCGACCGTCGGCGAACGCGACCTCGATGCGCGTGGCGTCATGCACCACGTGGCTGTTCGTCAGCACGAACCCGTCGGGAGTGAACACGAACCCCGAGCCCTTGCCCGGCACGTCCCGCGCAGGGCGGCCTCGCCGCTCGACCCTGTGTCGCACCTCGACGCTCACGACGGCAGGACCGACCTTCTCGGCCGCCCCGGTCACCGCCCGGGAGTAGGCATCGAGCAGCTCGTCCTCGCGCGGCGGGAGGGGGCGGGATGAAGCGGAAACGAGTACGGGGGGGGCGTTCATGGCGCTGACCTCGGTCATATCACACTACAACGCGGCCGGGTTCCCGCGCCACCCGCCCGGGGGCGGCGTATATTTGTGTCCCTATGGATCTTGCCGGCTCGCTTGCGGTCGTGACCGGCGCGACCGAAGGAATCGGGCGCGCCACGGCCTTCGCACTGGGGCGGGCGGGGGCGCGAGTCGCCATCTGCGCGCGTACCGAGGCCAATGTACGCGCTACGGCGCGCGACTTGAAGGCGGACGGGATCGACGCCATCGGCATGCGGTGCGACGTCTCCGACCCCGCCTGCGTGGATGCCTTCGCCGCGTTCGTGACCCGGGAGCGGGGCGCGCCGCAGGTGCTCGTGAACAACGCCGGGATCGGGCGGTTCAGGCCGCTCGTGGAGCTCTCGCTCGAGGACTG
>QHTS01000215.1 GCA_003220905.1 Gemmatimonadota bacterium
GGGCTCGCACACCGCTGACCGCACAACTGGGCCTCGGGCTCCGTCCCGGACGCTACACGGCCGTCAGCCTCGGCTACAGCCGCACGCCATTCGACGAGACGGCCGGACTCATGCAGCAGGACCTCACGGTCGACGCCGTCGACCTGAGCTTTGACATATCACCCGGTCCCGGCTGGTCGCTCTCGGGTGGTGGTGGCGGCGCCTGGTTTTCGGACCAGAACAACCGCTACTCGGCGGTCGGGGCTCTGCTCGGTCGCATCATGAAAGGGCTTCAGATCGGCCCGTTCGCCCGCGTGATGGGGTATCGCGAGCCCAGGCCGGGCCTCTACTTCACACCGGTCCGCTTCAGTGTGATCGAAGGTCGCGCAGTGTACCAATGGCAGCGGAACGGCTGGGGACTGCGGACGGATGGCGGCGTTGGGTCACAGCAAGTACAAGCGTTTGGCACCCTCCCAGCTCCGCACCAAACCGAATGGCACGTGGGTGTCTCGCTGTCGCGCGGCTGGGGCGCGAACAACGAGGTCGCGCTCGTAGGATCGATCACGAATAGTGCGGCGGCGGCTACCGCCGGCGTAGTGACCGGAAGTTTCCGGTACCGTACACTGGGGCTGCGGTTGCGGCAGGGGCTCTAGCCCCCCTCGTTGCCCTCCAGCCGCTCGGCCGCACCCAGGCCCAGCGTGCGCAGCAACCGGACGGCCTGGGCCTGCTCCCGCGGCGGCAACGCCGTGACGGCGCGCCGCATGGCGTGCGCGTGCGGCGGGAAAATGCGTTGGATGAGGCGCCGACCCGCGGAGGTGAGCGTCAGCAGAACGACGCGACGGTCGGTCCCGCTATGCCGTCGCCGCACCAGCCCTCGCTTGACGAGCTTGTCCACGACGTACGTGGTGCTCGACGACTCGACCAGGATGCGTCGCTGCACCTCGCACACCGGCAGCTCCCCCTTGTGGTACAGCACCTCCAACACCCCGAACTCCGTCGTGCCCAGCCCGAAGCGGGCAATGCTCGCCCGCGAATGGCGCTCGACGGCGTCGAACGCCCGGGCCAGGACGACCCATAGCTGCAATGGCACGTCCGCATGACTGGGCGATGGTTTCATGACACCCCTGGGAACTCCCACGCAGGGAACATTGTTGCTATTGTTGTTCGATGTCAAGTATCTCGATTTCGAGACATTTGTGGAGGTGGGCAATGTTCGATCTTGGAGTGTTGGCGCTGCGGCTGGTCCTCGGGGCCGTCTTCCTGGGCCACGGCGCGCAGAAGGCGTTCGGGGCGTTCGGCGGTCCGGGCTTCGCCGGGGCCACCGGCTTCGTCGGGAGCTTGGGGTTCCGCCCGGCCCGGGCCTGGGCCGCGCTGGCGGTAGGCGGTGAGCTCGTCGCCGGGTTCCTGTTCCTGCTCGGGCTGCTGACGCCGCTCGCGGGGTTATTGGTGCTGGCCACGATGGCCGTAGCGATCGCCAAAGTGCACGGGCCGAAAGGCTTCTTCGTCCAAAACGGCGGGTACGAGTACAACCTGGTGCTCATCATCGCCGCCCTCGCCGTAGCTGCGATGGGGCCGGGCCGGTTCTCGCTGGACTACGTGCTCGGGCTCGCCCGGTAGGAATACCGCCCGTCGTTAGATTCTCTGCGTCGCTTGCCGGCGAGGGAATCTGGATAGGCTGGTTCCGAAGCTCGTCACCACGCTCGCGGGCTACACCCGCGAGCAATTCCTCGCGGATCTGATCGCGGGGATCATCGTCGGTATCGTGGCGCTCCCGCTCGCCATCGCCTTCGCGATCGCGAGCGGGGTCGGGCCCGAGCGCGGGCTGTTCACCGCGATCGTCGCCGGGTTCATCATCTCGGCGTTGGGCGGCTCGCGCGTGCAGATCGGCGGGCCGACCGGCGCATTCGTCGTGATCGTCTACACGATCGTCCAGCGCCACGGGGTGGAAGGCCTCGCCATGGCGACCCTCATGGCGGGCGTCATCCTCGTCGGCTTCGGGCTCGTGCGGCTGGGCGGCGCGATCAAGTTCATCCCCTACCCCGTGACCATCGGCTTCACCAGCGGAATCGCCCTGATCATCCTTTCGGGGGAGGTCAAGGATTTCCTCGGCCTCGAGGGCCCCGTGCCCGCCGAATTCTTGGGGCGCTGGCGGGCGGTCGCGGCCCATTCCGGCTCGCTGAACCCGTGGGCGGTCGCGGTGTCGCTCGCCACGCTGGCGATCATCGTCCTCTGGCCCCGGCTCAACCGGCGCATCCCGAGTCCATTCGTGGCGCTCATCGTGACGACCGCCGTGGTGCAGCTGTTCCACCTTCCGGTGGACACGATCGGCAGCCGGTTCGGCGTCATCAACGCGGCCCTGCCGGCTCCCGCGCTTCCCGCGGTCACGTTCCATCAGATGCCCGGCCTCGCGGGCGCGGCGTTCACGATCGCGCTGCTCGGCGCCGTCGAGTCGCTGCTCTCCGCGGTGGTGGCGGACGGCATGATCGGCGGCCGTCACCGCTCGAACATGGAGCTCGTGGCGCAGGGGATCGCGAACATCGCGTCACCGCTGTTCGGCGGGATCCCGGCCACCGGCGCCATTGCCCGTACGGCGACGAACGTCAGGAACGGCGGCCGCACGCCCATCGCCGGGATCACGCATGCCGTCACCCTGCTCCTCATCACGCTGTTCTTCGGCCGCTGGGCCGGGCTGATCCCGATGGGGACGCTGGCGGGGATCCTGGTGGTCGTCGCCTACAGCATGAGCGAGTGGCGCACGTTCCTGGCCGAGTTCCGGGCGCCGAAGAGCGACGTGGCCGTGCTGCTCACGACGTTTCTCCTGACCGTGCTGTGGGACCTGACGGTCGCGATCGAGGTGGGGATGGTGCTCGCGGCGTTCCTGTTCATGCGCCGCATGGCGGAGGTGACGAACATCAGCGCGCTCACGCACGAGTTCCAGGATCCGGTGGACGACTTCGAGCGTGATCCGAACGCAGTGCGGCGGCGGGTGGTGCCGCCGGGGGTGGAGGTGTACGAGATCACCGGGCCGTTCTTCTTCGGCGCGGCGGAGACGTTCAAGGAGCGGTTGGGGCGCATCGCGGTGCGGCCCAAGGTACTGATCCTCCGGATGCGGCACGTCCCCGCGATCGACTCGACTGGGCTGCACGCGCTGCGCGATCTCGTCCGGCGCAGCCGGCGAGACGGCTCGCTGTTGATCCTCTCCGACGTGCATTCCCAGCCGGTGGTCGCGCTCGAGCGGTCGGGTCTCTACGACGAGCTGGGGGAGGAAAACATTCACGGAAACATCGACGACGCGTTGAACCGGGCGCGGGAGCACCTGGGCATTCCGTCGCTGCCGGCGCCGACGTTTGCGACGCCCACCGTCGCGCGGGAAGGGAAGGAACCGGCCTAGCGGAAGTACCGGTGCCTGATGAGCGTTGCAGAGGGAGGACTGACGGATGGCCTCACCGATAATCGCCCACGGCACCTGTTACGTGCTGTTCGCCTACGACGTCGCGCACGCGTTCGACCTCGCGGCGGCCGAGCGGCAGCTGGCGAGCGCGACCCAGCGCCAGACGGTCAAGCAGAAGCGGCGCGCTCCGGCATTCTTCGAGTACGACCCCGCTCCCCTGCGCGTGACCGAGCCGGCGGAGTCGCTCGCCGTCGGTGAGCATGTCACGGCGCCCTACGTCGAGTTCGTGCTCTACGACTTTGGCGCGATGTCGGTGAGCTACGCCATCCCCCTCCAGGGCCCCCTCACGGGGCTCCCCGGGCTCAGCACCATCCTGTACGGCAACGAGCAGCTCGAGACGGACTCACGGCGCCGGGTGCAGCAGCTCGTGGAGGCCCTTGGCGACGCCGCGATTCGGTCCCGCCTCGCCGACTTCGTCGAAGATTACGTCGTGTTCCAGATCGAGGCGTTCAGCGAGCCGCTCGAGGCGTCCATGCTGTGGACCGAGCACGCGCAGACGGTGGCCCAGGTGCTGCGGGCCGAGTCACGCCCCCTGTCGCAGCAGGAAGTGAGCGACGCCCTCACATCGCGCCTCTCGTTCGGGCCGAACGACGCGACGCTGATCGACACCGACGCGACGCTGCTGTTCGATCCGGAGGGAGAGGACGTGCGGGCGGTGATCGAGTTCGCGAACACCCAGCTGCTCGAGATGCGGTACCTGGACGCGCAGCTCGACGAAGCACTCGAGCGGGCCTACGACCTGCTCGGCCGCACGCCCGGCCTGCGCCGGTTCCTGCCCAGTCCGTATGGGCTTCCGCTCCGCCGGCTCGGGCGGCTGCAGCTCGATGCCGCGGTCCTGTTCGAGCAGGTGACGAACGCGCTGAAGCTGATCGGCGAGCAGTACCTCACCCGCGTGTACGGCCACGTGTCGCGTCGCTTTCACCTGGCGGAGTGGGACGTGAGCATCACTCGCAAGCTGCAGACCCTGGACGGGATCTACGGGAAACTGGCGGACCGGGCGGCGACGCAGCGGATGGAGCTGCTCGAGTGGATCATCATCGTGTTGATCGCCGTGTCGATCGTCCTGCCGTTTTTCACGGGGCTCGTCGGGAAGTGAGTTAGTAGGGCCGTTCTCGGGAACGCTGGTCGCGCGGGAGAATCATCGCCCGCACCACCGCGGTGGCGTCGACCGCAATCAGCAACCCGTCTTGCGGCAGCGACTGCACCCCAATCACGATTCCCGCCGGCGGGTTCCGCTGCGGGAAGAAATCCGGCGCCGCCTGGCGGATTCGCTCCATGTCCTTGGGCGAGTAGTTCACGACATAAATCGTGAGTTTGGCGACGTCGGCCGGGGTCGCCCCGCCGATCCGTAAGACCGTCGCGAGGTTCGCGAACGCTTGGGCCGCCTGAGCGCCCAGGTCGCCGGGACCGACGAGGCGGCCGGTGCTGTCGAGGGCGACCTCACCCGACACGTACAGCGTCGGCCCGATGCGCACGGCGTGCGTGAAGCCCGGCAACGCGGCGAGCGTTCCGGGATTGATGTAGCGGGTGGAAACGGGATCGGGCACCTGGCGGACGGCGCCCGGGGTTGGAGCGACGCAGGCGGCGAGCAACGGGATGGTGACGATGCTGGACAGGACGACGCGCATGCGATGCTCCTCACGAGGGCGGGGGGCAGGGACGTCAAGGCCACTCTGTATACGCCGGGGACGGGTGGGAGTTCAAGGGTCCGGCGCTGGCGCTTCAGGGCAGGGCAACGCGCAGCGAGACCTGCATCGAGACGTAGCGCCACTGCGCAGTCGTCGCCGAGTCGGTGGCGACGGCGGTCTTCGCCGACTCGGTGGCGACGCCGGAATCGTCGGCGTCCAGCTCGAACCGGAGCTCGCGCCCCGGTGCCAGCGGCACCGCGATGAGTGAATAGAGTCGGAGCGCCCGACGCCAGGGCCCGACAGCGGCACGCTGTTGGGCCACTCGCTGCACGCCCGCGCCGAGATCGAAGGCGAGCACGATAGACCGGGCGGTCTCGAGCTCGATGTATGATCCCGCCTGCGCTATCTGGACGAGCCGGGGAGCGAAGTACCCAGCGCTCGAGGGCCGGGAGTAGCGGATCTCGTGGATCTGGCCCGACACCTCGAGAATCGGCGTCACGGCCACCGCCGCCACGCCGGCGAAGGTCGTCCGGTGGTTCACATCGAGGGAGCTGCTCAACGCGGCGGTGCGGCCGATCCCGCGGAGTTTGAGTCCTCCCGCGACGGGCAGCTCGACGATCGCGCCTATTTCTGTTCGCACCACCCGGTTCGTCACGAGGAGCGGGCTCGCGTCGATCACGTTCCGCCGCGCGCGGAGGTCGATCGCCGGTCCGCCCATCGGGTCCCGCCAGCGGGCGCGCAACTGGCCAGTGGGGATGAGGGGGGCGCCCGCGCTGCCCACGGCGTCGACTCGAGTCGCTCCCCCCTCCAGATCGATCTGCAGCGTGCCCCGGGGCCGCGCAGCGGCACGGAGCGTGAGCTCGTCGAGCCCGATGGCGGTGACCCCGTCGCGAATCTGCTCGCGGGTGGCTCGCACCCCGAGCCGGGTCGGCCCGGAGGCTTCGAGCTCGGCGACGCCGCCCAGCCGGAGTGTGGCGTTCCCGTCAGAATCACGGCTGCCGCCTACCAGGGGCATGATGGCGGGGGCGGCCGCCACCCGCGCCGCCGCCAGCTCGCGTCGTACCTCGGCGTCCGTGGGGTGAGCGGTGAGCCAACCCTCGTAGACTGCGATGGCGGCACCCGCTCGGCGCGCTCGCGCCAAGGTCCGCGCGCGCCCCACCACGGCATCGCGCTCGTCGGGCGCGAGGCGCAGGGCATCGTCGTAGCACCGCAGCGCCGCGCTGTATCGCCCTGCGCGCGCCAGCATCTCCGCCAACGCCATGTAGCCCCAGGGGTCCGACGGCTCGAGGGCGACGTAGCGGCGGAACAGCCTCAGCGCCAACCGGGGGTCATGTCGGTGTAGCTGCGCGAGGCGATACGTGGCGTGGGAATTCCACGGGTCGGCGGCGAGCACCGCGGCGTACTCCTGTGCGGCGGCTCGCGTATCCCCGGCTGTGAACGCTGAGTCCGCGCGGCCGAGATGCCCGGTGGTGAGGTTGCCGCCCTGTGCGGCGGCTGGGCGCGCGTGAGCTGTGACGACCGCTCCGAGGAGCAGTAGCACGATCCGCCTCCGGCGCTCGCCGGCCGCGACGGCACGCCGGCCTTGGTACCGTTTGATGGAGGTCTCGCGGCCAGGCCGCCGGCGGATCCACAGGCGCAACACCTCGACGCCGAGGAGCACGGCGGCCAGGGTCCCGACGCTGAAGAGGAGCGCCACGGCGGGCAACAGGTTGCCCGGATGCACCGTGGCAAGGGCCGGGATGACGCTGCGGGACGCGCTGAGCGCGAGGCTCAGGAGCCAGCCCGTCGCCCACACGCCCGCGAGGATGGCGCCCGCGATCGCCGTCTGCGTGGCGACCACGCCCCACCCACGCGACCTACGGCCCCGCACCCGTAAGTACGCTTCCCGGAGAGGCGTCGCGAGCGCGCTCATCAGGTAGAACATCCCACCGATCCCGGTCCCCGGCAGGCCGGCCGTCACGGTCAGTGCCCCTTCTCGTATACGCGGAGCGAGCGACCGAGCAGCAGCTCGGCGCAGACCGCACGCAGAAAGAAGACTGCGTTGACCGTTCGCAGCACGAAGAACGCGGGGATGCTCGCGATCGCGCGGCGGATCTCGCGCCGCCGTGCGGCGCCAGCGAGGACCGGAACGAGGACCGCAGGGGCATCGATCACGTAACCGATCAGCACCCAGGGCCTCGCGAGCAGGAGCGCGAGGATTGGCAGCAGCACCAGGTAAACCGCGGCCGCGATCGTCGCATCCCAGAACGCCACCGCCACCGCGGAGCGCAAATAGGGCACCGCGAGGAGCCCGCGCCAGTGGAGCTTCACGTTCTGAACGAACCCGTGTGACCAGCGCCGCAGCTGCGTTCCCATCAGCGTGAGGGTGCGAGGCTCGATAGGGTAGCACACCGCTTCCGGCACGAAACGCACCTCATGGCCTGCTTGGTACAGGCTCCAGGTCAGGTCCACATCCTCGGCGAGGGTTCGGTTCGACCAGCCGTTGTGCGCCCCGAGGATGTCGGTCCGATACATCGAGAAACAGCCCGAGGAGATGAGGGGCTTCCCGTAGTACTCCTGCAGCTGCTTGTAGTAGGTGAACGCGAACAGATACTCGATGTAGCGCCCCCGCTCCCACGCCGCGACGGTCGGACGGGAAAAGGCCGGCAGCAGGCACTCGAGCGCGTCCCGTGCGAGAACGGTATCGGCGTCAACGGCAACGGTGAGCGGCGTGCGGACGGAGCGGAGCCCAAAATTTTGTGCCCCTGCCTTGGAGCCGGTGTTCGTCGGTGGTCGGACGACCACGACCCCGAGCGCGCGGGCCACGTCGCCCGTCCCGTCGGTCGAGCAGTCGTCCACGACGATGATCGCAGCCGGCGGCGTGGTCTGGCCCTGCAGGCTCTTGATCGTGTCGGCGACGCTGGCGGCTTCGTTGTACGCCGGAATGATCACCGTCACGTCGGTACCGGCGATCGGGCGGAGGAGGGGCGCGGTACGGTCGCGGCTCCATCGGTGCTTCAGGCGCGCTGCGCTAGAAGACAAGATCGCGTCCCGCTGTTGCAGGCTGAGGGTTATGGCCGATACGGGACTTGCTCGACGTTCCGGGGGCCGGGGCGTTTCCTTGCTAAAGAGGCCGCCCGGCTGACTCGGGTAACGCAGCCGGACGGGCAACCCGGGTTGCAACGCCGCAACGGCTCTAGAACATGAACCCCATGCGGAAATAGATCGCCGTGCGCTCGGGGCTCCTGGCGGCCGCGATCGACAGTGTGTTGGCCCGACGGTGCTGCCAGGCGAGCCAGAGCCCGCCCCCCGCCGCGGCTTGCCAGCGGCCTGACGACTCCCCCGGGGTCCAGACCCGCCCCGCGTCCGCCAAGCCGAAGATGCCGACGTCGCCGAACGGCAGGCGGCCGGCGAGGAGGCGC
This sequence comes from Gemmatimonadota bacterium, assembly GCA_003220905.1. Classification (GTDB taxonomy): domain Bacteria; phylum Gemmatimonadota; class Gemmatimonadetes; order Gemmatimonadales; family GWC2-71-9; genus AG41. The sequence goes on from QHTS01000215.1 coordinate 8,460, forward strand.
AGCTCGGCGTTGCCATAGGCACCGCGTCGTCCGGCGAACCGCTGCTCGGCGTAGCCCCGCACCGTCAGCCCGCCACCCACGTACACCAGCTCCTGGAAAGGCACCGTGCCGCTCACCGCCGCGCCGCCCGCCCGGAGCGCGAGCGTCGCGGCAGGCGGGTCGCCGGCCGAGAGGTAGGTAGAAGCCTCCGCCGAGACGCTCGCGAACCCGGAGACGACGTCCCAAACGGCTGGATACCACTGCCCGGCGATGCTCACATGCAGGCCGCGGGCCGGTGCGGCCGGGAAGTCGCGCGTGTCGAGCTCGAGCGCGGCGCGCGCCCCGACTTGGCCGAAATCACCCGTGCCGTAATAGGGACCTGTTGTGGCGAGGACGGTGCCTGAGTCGCTCGGGGTGTGAGCGTACTTGAGGAGCGGTCCCAGGGTGAGCCGGAGTCGGGGCGACAACGGGATCCCCACGCGCGGCGCGACGAGCAGCTCCTTCTGGCGCACGCGGTACACGCTGTCCGGCTCCGACCTCTTGGTTTCGTTGCCTACTCCGTAGAACCGAATGAGCTCGAGCCCCGACGCGCGCAGCTCGATGTAGAGAATTGTCGGAAAGAGCGGCCGCCGGAACTCACCTGCCACGTCGATACGGTACGTGCCGGCGCTGGTCGCGTACGCGGCCTCCGCAAACAGGCGGGTGCTCGGGGGCAGCGCGCGGAATCCGTAGCGCGTGTGACTGATGCCCGCCCCGACGAGCAGCCCGATGTCGGGGGAGTAGCTCGCTCCG
>QHTS01000211.1 GCA_003220905.1 Gemmatimonadota bacterium
CTCGCCGGGAGGAGCGTCGGGCGCGGTGCCCGGTGGGCGGTCGGAACAGGCGAGCGCTCCGGCGACCAGCGCGAGCGCCGCCACGCGTGATGTATGTTGACACATACCGACTCCTTGTCGGGGTTGAGCGCCCAACATGAGGAGTCGTGGTCTGCCGACCGGCGCCCGATTCGCGCGGGCGGCATCTCAATCACGCACGGTGGCGCGTCCCGGGCCGGAAACAATCGACGCCATGCAACGTATTGGCGAGATAGCGCATCCCATCCTATGCGCCTGCTCGGAGCCGCCCTGAGATGAAGCGCCGCACGATCATCATCGTCGCCGCCGTGTTCGCCGTCAGTCTGGGGGTCGTGGCCGCCACCGGAAGGCTCGGTGGCAAGAAGACGGACGGTCCGAAGGCGGTGGCGGTCGTCCGCGGGACCCTGGTCGACAAGGCGCTCGCCGTCGGCACCATCGAGCCCCGGGTCGAGGTCAGCGTCAAGTCGATCCTCGCCGGTGTGGTGCGGCGGCGCTTCGCCGCAGTCGGTGATTTCGTCAAGCAAGGCCAGCCGCTGCTCGAGATCTCACCCAACCCGACACCGCTGGAAATGGTCGAGCTCCGCCGCAACGTGGAGCTGCGCGAGATCGAGCTCAAAAACCTGGAGCGTGAGCTGGCCCGCCAGCAGGAGCTGCGCAACAGGAACCTGATTTCCCCCTCCGACATCGAGACAGCCCAGCGACGGGTGGACGAGTCGCGCAGTCAGCTCTCGCTGGCGCAGGAGCGGCTGGCGTTACAGGAAGGCGGCAAGGTGCTGACGGGCGGCAAGCAGGTGGAGACGGTGGTCCGCGCGCCCATCGACGGCTACATCCTCGAGGACTCGATCGAGATCGGCGATCCCGTCGTGCCGCTCACGCCGTACCAGGCGGGCACGGTGCTGATGCGGATGGCGGCGATGCGGGACCTGATCTTCCGGGGAACGGTGGACGAGATCGACGTCGGTCGGCTCAAGGAGGGCATGCCGGTGACGATCAAGATCGGCGCACTCCCCAACGCCAGCGTGAAGGGCCGGCTCGAGAAGATCTGGCTCAAGGCACACAAGCAGGAGCAGGCGACGGTCTTCCCGATTGAGATCGTCCTGACCGAGGTGGAAGGGGCGACGCTCCGCGCCGGCTACTCGGCCAACGCGGAGGTGATCATCTCCCGCCGCGACAGCGTGCTCTACATCCCGGAGCGGCTCATCGTCCAGCGCCACGACTCGAGCTTCGTCACCGTCCGCACCGGCCCCGGCAAGTCCGAGGAGCGCCGGATCAAGACCGGCCTCTCGGACGCCATCAACATCGAAGTGTTGGAGGGTTTGCAGGTGACGGATTCGATCCTGGAGCCGCCGCCGCGCGAGATCAGCTGACGTGTGGCGCGACTTCCTCGCGGACCTGCGGGCGCAGAAGCTCCGCACGTCCCTCACCGTTCTCGGAATCGCCTGGGGCACCGTGGCGGTGGTGGTGCTGCTGGCGTTCGGCGTCGGCCTGGAGCGGCAAACCAAGAAGCGCTTCCACGGCTTGGGCGACCGGATCGTCATTCTGTTCGGCGGGCGGACGACCAAACCGTTCGCCGGCTTCGGCGACGGCCGCCCGATCCGTCTGCGGCCGGATGACGTGCCCCTGCTCGCCCGCGAGGTCTCCGAGATCGAGTACATCAGCCCGGAGTTCATCGCCCGGAATGCCCGTGTGCGGCGCGGCGTCCGGGCGGCCTCGCCAGCGGTCACGGGCATCGTCCCCGTGTACGGCCTGATGCGGAACATCATCGCCGAAGCGGGCGGCCGGTTCATCAATGATCGCGACGTCGCCGAGCGGCGGCGGGTGGCCGTGCTCGGCGACGAACTGGCGAAGCTGCTGTTCGAGAACGAAGCCCCGGTCGGGCGGCAGGTGTTCCTGGGCGACACGCCGTTCACCATCGTGGGGGTGATGCGCCCCAAGCTGCAAAACTCCTCGTATCAACAGCGGGACAAGGACCGGATCTTCATTCCCGCGACCACGCACTACGCCTTGTTCGGCGACCGCTTCCTCAACAACATCGTGTACCGCGCCCGGAGCTCGGAGCTGACCAAGGTGGCCGAGCGACGGGTGTACGAGACCATGGGGCGTACCTACCGATTCGATCCGACGGACAAGGATGCGCTCGGGTTCTGGGACACGAGCGAGTGGGAGACGAAATTCGACAAGATGTTCGTCGCCTTCAACATTTTCTTCGCCATCGTCGGGAGCTTCACCCTGCTCGTCGGCGGCATCGGGGTGGCGAACATCATGTACATCGTGGTCCGTGAACGGACGCGCGAGATCGGCGTCCGGCGCGCCGTGGGTGCGACCCGCGCCGACATCATGCGCCAGTTCTTCGCCGAGGCGCTGATGATCGTGTCGATGGGGGCGACGCTCGGCCTGCTGCTCTCGCTCGGGCTCGTGGCCGCGCTGGGCGGCTTGCCGATCAAGGAGTTCGTCGGCGTCCCGACCATCTCCCCGACGGTGCTCGCGGCCACGCTGGCGTTGCTCGGGATGGTCGCGTTCGTGGCGGGCTTGATGCCCGCCCGGCGCGCCGCGGCGCTCGATCCGGTGGATGCGCTGCGCAGCTAGCCATGTTCTACATCCTGCTCCAGGAATTCCTCGGCGACCTGAAGGCCCAGCGGACCCGGGCGTTCCTCACCTTTTTCGCGGTGACCTGGGGGACGCTCGCGGTCGTGCTGCTGCTGGCGTTCGGTGAGGGACTGAAGCGCACCGTCCGCGACGGCCTGCTGGGTGCCGGCGAACGGATCTTCATGGTGTACGGCGGCGAGACCAGCAAGTCGTTCGCCGGCCTGGGCCAAGGTCGACGGATCCGGCTCGTGGAGGAGGATCTCGATCTCGTCAGGAACGCGATCCCGGACGTCGACCGGGGAAGCGTCTCGTACGGGCGGTGGGGCACGTCGTTTCAGATGGGCAAGACCCGCACCAACGCGTTTCTCGAGGGCGTGGGTCCCGAACACGAGACGATCCGCCACATGGCCCCCGCGCCGGGGGGACGCTTCATCGACCCCGCCGACGTCGCGCGCAGGCGGCGCGTGCTGTTCCTCGGCAATGAGTTGGCGGAGCGAATCTTCGGCAAGGGCGTCGATCCCATCGGCAAGAGCGTCGTCGTCGACGGCTTGCCGTTCATGGTGGTCGGGGTGCTGAAGAAGAAGTTCCAGGACTCGAGCAACAACGGACCCGACGCCGACCGCGGTGTGATTCCCTACTCGACGTTTCGCACCATCTATGGAAACCGGTTCGTGAACCACCTCATCGTACAGCCGCGCGATGCGTCCCGGGGACCCCTCGTGAAGGGGGAGCTCTACCGGGTCTTGGGGCGGAAGTACCGCTTCGACCCCACGGACGAGCGGGCCCTGGGCATGTGGGACTTCATCGAAGACGAGAAAGAGACCCACGCCGTCGGGCTCGGCATCCAGATCTTCATGGGGCTGGTCGGGGCCTTCACGCTGCTCATCGCGGGCGTCGGTGTCGCCAACATCATGTATGTCGTGGTCAAGGAGCGGACCCAGGAGATCGGTATCAAGCGCGCGCTCGGCGCCCGCCGGCGACACATCATGGCGCAATTCCTGTTCGAGGCCATGGCGATCGCCCTGTCTGGAGGACTCGTGGGACTCGCAGCGGCGACGCTCATTGTGCTCGGCGTGGACGCGATTCCGACGGAAGACAACCCGGCGATGCAGTACATCCTGAACCCGAAACTGTCCTGGCCCATCGCCCTCATCTGCGTCGGCATCCTCATTGGCGTGGGGCTCCTGGCGGGTATCCTGCCCGCGCGCCGCGCCGCGGCGGTGGACCCGGTGGAGTCGCTGCGGTACGAGTGACGCGGGCCGCGACTGGCGCTTCCGGCTCGACGTCTGCAGACTCCCGTATGGCGAGGCCCTGGCTCGAGCACTACGACGCCGGAGTGCCGGCGACCCTGGCGCCGTACCCTGAGAAGACCTTGGTAGACGTCGTGAGGGACACCGCCGCGGAACGGCCACGCCACACGGCGGCGATCTTCAAGGGCGCCCGGCTTTCCTACGGGGAGCTGGACGGGCTCAGCGATGCCTTCGCCGCGTGGCTCGCGGCGCGCGGAGTGGTGAAGGGCGACCGCGTCGCCCTCATCATGCCGAACTGCCCCCAGGTGATCATCGCTCAGCTGGGCGTGTGGAAGGCCGGTGCCGTGGCCGTCCCCCTGAACCCGCTGTCCTCGGACGAGGAGCTGGCGCACGCGCTGGCCGGCACCGGCGCCCGCGCGGCCGTCGTGCTGACCAGGTTCTATCACAAGATCAAGCGTCTCCAGCCGGGCACCGCGCTCGAGGTCGTGATCGCGACCAACATCAAGGAGTTCTTGCCGCGTGTGCTCCGGCTCGCGTACACCTTGCTCAAAGAACGGAAAGAGGGGGACCGGGTCGCGCTGGCGCCCGGGGAGGGGGACGTGCGGTTCCAGACGGTGATCCGGGATCGGCGGGCGGTGCCGCCGCGCGCCGGCCCGACTCCATCCGACGCCGCGTTGCTCCTGCTCACGGGCGGCACGACCGGGATCCCGAAGGCGGCTCTGCTGCGACATCACGGCGTGCTCATGGCGGCCCTGCAGGTCAGCCACTGGTTCCGGCCGATCATCAGGGAATGGGACGACGCCATCGCGTTCGTGTTCCCGCCGTTTCATGTCGCCGGGAACGTGGGCATTCTCGGCACGGCGCTGGTGGGGCGGAACCCCGCGGTGCTCGTCCCCAATCCCCGGGACGTGAACGAACTGCTGCGCACAATCCAGAAAGAGCGTCCGGCCGTGCTACCGGCCGTTCCTGCACTGTACAACGCCATGCTCGTCCATCCTGCGGTGCGGGCCGGTAAGGTGGACTTCTCGTCGGTCAAGCTGTGCGTCTCGGGCGCGTCGCCGCTCCTCGCAGAGACCAAGCGGCGGTTCGAGCAGCTGACCGGCGCCCGCATCATCGAAGTGTACTCGCTGACCGAGGCCTGCATGGCCGCCGTCGGTACGCCCGTGGTGGGCACCTATAAGGAGGGCGCGGTCGGTATCCCGCTTCCCGACGTGGACTTGCGAATCGTGGACGCCGACGATCCGAGCCGGGAGCTCGGGTCGGGCGAGATCGGGGAGATCGTCCTCGAGGCCCCGCAGCTGATGGAAGGCTACTGGAAGGATGCGGAGGCCACCAAGGAAATGTTGCGCGACGGCCGGCTCTATACCGGCGACCTGGGCTCGCTCGACGGCGACGGGTATCTCACCATCGCCGATCGCAAGAAGGATCTCATCAAGGCGAGCGGCTTTCAGGTTTGGCCTCGCGAGGTGGAAGAAGTCATCGCGACGCACGCCGCGGTGGCAGAGGTCGGCGTCGCGGGAGTGCCGGACGCGCATTCGGGAGAGGCCGTGATGGCCTGGGTGGTCACGCGGAAAGGCATGGGCCTGACCGAGGAGGAGATCCGCGACCACTGCCGGCGACACCTCGCCGCGTACAAGGTCCCGAAGCGTGTGGAGTTTCGGGAGGCCTTGCCCAAGTCCGCCATCGGCAAGCTCCTGCGACGCGAGCTCGCCCGCGAGTTTCGGGCGGCGCACACCTCCCTGTGAGGTTGCCTCTGCGGCGGGTTCGCCCTGCTGGTCCAGGGTGCGACGTCCGACGGCGCCGCCGCCCAGGCGAACCCGGCTGAGCTTCTAGCGAGCCTCATACACCGTGTGCCACTTCCTGAGTGGCGCGCCGATCAGGGCGCCAACCAGCGCGCCGGCCACCGTGGCGCCCAGCGCGATGACTGCGGTGCCACCCCCTGCGTTGCTGCACCCGCCATCGCTGCAGAGGGACGACGACAGGGCCGCGCCGGCGGCCAGCCCTCCCGCGAACCCGATGCCCGCCCCCACCAGGGCGCCGGGGCCGCTCGCGCCACCGCGGACCTGGATGCGTGTCACATCGCTCAGACCCACGCGCGACCCCAAGGTGGTTGCGGCCAGGAGGCTGTCGGGGGTCAACGCCGGCCTCAGAATGACGACCTCACCAAAGCTCCCTCGTGCGCGGACGCTGTCCTGCGAGGCGATCAGGCGCTGAAGCTCGGCGAAGCTCAGGGAGTCGAGTCCCAGCTGGTTGCCCGTCTCGGGCGCTTGCGCAGCGGTGGCGTCAGGTGCGAGCAGCGCCGTTGCGAGGAGCAGAATGAGGCGGGTGCGCAAAAGGGGCGTCCTTGTATGAGACGCCCCCAATGTTCCCAGGTCGGGTCAAGCCGCGGTCAAGCGTCCCTCATCACCATCACGGCTTGGCGACCTGCTTCTGGGGATCGTCCGCCGGATTGACGTAGGTCATCCCGAACGGGCCCATGGCCGTCACCTGAATGAACGTGGCGCCCTGCGCAACGGCGAAGTGGTGTGCCTTCGCCGGCAGCGACCCCTTGTCCCCGGCCTTCATCGGTTTCGCCTTCGACGCATCGAAGATGTCACCCATGCCCACGAGGAGCGTGCCCTTCTTGACTTCGACGGTCTCATCGGTGGGATGGAAGTGCGGCGCGATCTTGTAGCCGCTCGGCATCGCCAGCTCGACGGTAAAGAGCGCCGCTTTGCTGGGGTCACCGCTTACCACGGCCATCCTGGCGCCCATGGGAAAGACTGCCGGGGCCGGGCCCCAATGCAGCGGGTTTGCTGCGGGGGCGGCTTGGGCATGCATTGCGGGTGCCACCGACAAGAGGAGACACATCGAGAGGCTGAAAGCGCGCATTAGAACCTCCGAAAAGGTGTGAGGGAGCATGGGCATGATGTAGCGTCGGACGGATAAGCGGAAGGGCGGCAACCAGGGGGCCTGTGCCGAGGGCGTCCAGCCCAGGTCCCACTAGCTCGCGGCGATTGCTGGAAAGCCGATGCACCGGCCCAATGAGCCAACGACCGCAATCAGCATGCGGAGAATTCTCATCTGCGCCGCCTAGGAGTAGTCCATCTGCTGGGCGAGTCGCTTCGGGGCGCGGTTCCGCCAGGCCGTGATCAGGGCTTCGCGAACCGCGCCCTTCTTGGCGGCCCGCAACCGGACGTTCGTAGCACCGCCGCGACCCCAGCCGCCCTTGACGGGCGCGAAGGGTGGCCCATGTGCGCGGCTTGGCTGGCCTCCGGGAGACTCAACGCGATGCGTCGGAATTCGGCGGCGGTCATGGAATCGCACCCCGGACCATGGCTCAAACTCCGTGGCTGCTTCGGCGCCGGGGACGCCAGTCATCGACCAGCAGTGCCCAGCGCTCGTGATCGCACCACACGAGGGCTTACAGATGAACGACGATGGCGGCCACGGCCCCGGGAACCGGGGCGTCGGCGGGCCCAGGCACGGCGCGCCACCACCATACGATCGCTTCCGTTCGCCCGGGAGCGTACCCACCGATGGTCGAGTACACATTCTCAAGATGTAGCGCGCCGTCTTGTGCGACGATCTTGAGTGGGCCAAGGGTCGCTGGGCCGAATATACCTGTGTGGGGGTCCCGACGGCCCGCCTCCCCATCGCGCCGGGCCCGCTGTAGCTTCCCCCCCTCCATGCTCCCGCTCCTCCTTATACTCGTCGCCGGCGACACATCCGCGTACTGGCAACAGCAAGTCGCGTATCAGATCACCGCGGCGCTGGACGAGCCGTCCGGCGTCCTCAGCGGCCACGTGCGCATCGCGTACGTAAACCGATCCCCCGACACGCTGCGCGACTTCTCCGTGCACCAGTACTTGAACGCGTTCCGCCCCGGCTCCCGCTGGGCCGCCGCCGACTCGGCCGAGCAGCGCGAGCGGTTTCAACATCTGAAGGACCCGGACTACGCCTTCGAGCGAATCACCGGTGCGACCGTGATGGGCCGGGCGCTACGACCCGATTACCCCTACGCCCCTGACTCGACCATTGCGCACTGGCCCCTGCCGCGGCTCCTCGCCCCCGGCGATTCGCTCGCGGTCGAGATCGACTGGCAGGCGCGCCCATCCACGGTCGCGCGGCGTCAGGGGCGCCGGGGCCGGCGCTTCGACTTCGCGCAGTGGTACCCCAAGGTGGTGGTGTACGACCGCTACGGCTGGGAAGACCACCCGCTCTATCCGGGAGGCGAGTTCTACGGCGAGTTCGCCACCTACGACGTCCGGCTCGACCTGCCACAGGACCAGGTGATCGGCGCCACGGGCGTCCCCGTGGAGGGAGACCCGGGTTGGGACCACGCGAAGGCCGACCCCGCGCTCAAGATCGATTACCAACGCGATTGGTACCACGCACGCACCACGCTTCAGTGTGGGGAGGTGGCCGTGGGGCGCAAGTGCGTCCGCTTCCGCGCCGAGCAGGTCCACCATTTTGCCTTCTCCCTCAACCCGGACTATGTGTACGAGCAGGGCCGCTACGGCGACGCCGTGGTGCGCGTGCTGTACCAGCCGGGCGACCGCGCCACCTGGGGGCAGGGGATTGCCGTGCGCAACACCGTGCTGGCGCTCGCGTGGCTCGACTCGCTCTTCGGGAAATACCAGTGGCCCCAGCTCACCAACGTGCACCGGATCGAAGGCGGCGGCACCGAATTCCCGATGATGATCATGGACGGCAGCGCGTCTCTCGGCCTCATCGTGCACGAGACGGGGCATCAGTACACCATGGGCCAGCTCGCCAACAACGAGTGGCGCGAGGGCTGGCTCGACGAGGGGTTCTCGGACTTCCAGGAGGGGTGGTTCTACGAGACGCACGGCGGCCCGCCGGCGTACGAGGGGCTCGAGCCCAGCGTGCTGTGGCTCGACCTCGAGCGCTGGAGCGAGCCCGTCTCGACGGTGAGCGAGCAGTTTCGCGATTTTCTCATCTACCAGGAAATGGTCTATTCCAAGGCGCAGTTGTTCTACGAGCAGGTGCGCTACGTGGTGGGTGACGAGACGATGCGGCGCATCTTGCGCGCGTATTTCTCCCGCTGGAAGCTGAAGCACGTGGACGAGGACGCGTTCCGCGGCGTGGCCGAGGAGGTATCGCGCCAGGACCTGAAATGGCTGTTCGGCGAGTGGCTCCACGCGACGCCGCTGATCGACTACCGGCTGCGTCGAGTCGAGCGGCACCGGCTCGCGGACGGGCGCTGGCGCACCGTGGTGACCGTCGAGCGGAAGGGCGACGGCCGGATGCCCGTCGAGATCGGCGATCGCGATACCATCTACGCACGGGCCACGGGCGAGCCCGCCACCGAGCGCGTCGAGTTCACGACCGCCCGGAAGCCCGGCCGCCTCGTCCTCGACCCGCGCGGCCGCACGCACGACTACAACGCGCTGAACAACCGCGAGAAGCGCCCGTTCGCGGGCCGGGCGGCGGTGGCCTGGCGCCTGGACGACCCGACGCGCGAGACGGCCCGGCGGGACAGACTCGTGAGCGCGTGGCTGCCGGTCGCCTGGTCCAACGACTTCGGCGGCGTGACCCTGGCCTTACGGAACCGGACCAACTACTTGGGCCGCTATCAGCGCAGCTTGCAGCTCGCGTCGCTCGCGACCGAGGGGGGCGGGGGCCGGGACCGCGGCGGCTTCTACGGCCGCTGGGCCAACCCGGTCGGCCAGCTCGTGCCGCGCACCGAGACGAGCCTCGCCGCGTGGCTCGTGGAGGGGCGGGGCGGCGTCGCGCTCTCGATCGACCGCGCCCTGCGCGAGCACCTGGGCTTCGGCGCCGATCCCCACCTCGGCTTCGACGCCCTCTGGATGGCCACGACGAACGTCGGCTATCTCGACCGCCGCCTGTGGGAGGATGCGGGGACGGTCGAAGCGGGCCCCTGGGTCTCCACCACCGTGCAACGCGGGGCGGCCCTCGTACGGGCGCGGCTCGGCGCCCGGGGAGGGCTCGTGTACTCGAACCCGGGGCCCGGGTACGCGTCCTCGAGCCGCTACGACGTCGAGGGGTTCGGCCGCTTCACGGGCGAGGCGAGCGTGCGGGCGCCGTTCCCCCTCGGCACGACCTTCGGCGTGCGACTGTTCGGCGGCGCGTACGCCGGCCGCTCGGCCCCCGTGCCGCAGCGCCGCATTCCCATCGCCGGCGCCGACCCCTACGAGACGTTCACGAATCCCCTGTTGCGCAGTGCGGGCGCGCTGTTCGTGCGCCCGGACTTTTACTATCACGCGCCCGGCAACGGCAACCTGCGCGGCTTCCGGAACGACCTGGGCGGCCGCTGGGCCGTCACCGTGAACCTGGAGCTGGCCCGCTCGGTCTG
>QHTS01000212.1 GCA_003220905.1 Gemmatimonadota bacterium
GTGAACCTGATTCACGTATATCTGCAGAGCCTGACCGGCGGCGGCTGTACCGTGCTGGGCTGTGTCCCCGGCGTGCTGACGACGACGGGCGAAGTCATCGTGGGGTCCGCGACCAGCAACGCCACGATGTGATCGGCGGTCGCGGAGACAATGGGCCCGATCCGGCGGGAACGGATCGGGCTCTCCCTTTGCGCACTCTTTTTGTGCCAGCCGCCACAGGCTGGCGCATCAACTTGTCGCATTCGCGCCATACCACAGCTCTCATCACGAACATCAACTGGTTGTGCCATAGATAGTTAGGATACGCTCGTAAGCGCGAAATCCTGGCACTAGCCTTGCTGTTGCGCCGCAGCAACATTCCATCCAGGCGAGGACCGCCAGCCATGGCCACGAAAAGCAAAGACACGCTGCCGCCGCCGCCCGATCCCCAGGCGCTATCCGAGTCCACCGCGGCGCTGTTGCGCGAGCTGGTGGCTCACCTGCGACAGAACCGCACGCAGCTGCGCGAGGAGTGGGCGCGGCGCATCACGCGGGCCCAGCTGCTCACGGCGATGACGGAGGAGGAGATCTTCGCCGAAGCGACGTCGGTGTACGACAACTACGTCGAGGCGCTGGAGACGGGAACGTTCGAGGCCCTGCAGGCGTACGCGCGCAACCTCTCCGAGCGCATCATCCCGCGAGGCGTCGAGACGCACGAAGTGGTCGGCATCGTGCTGCTGCTGCGTGACGTGCTCGCCCGCTCGCTGTTCGCCAAATACCACGAAGACTTCGACAAGCTCAACCGCATCCTCGACGCCTACGAGCCGGCGGCCAACCGTATCGCGAATACGGTGGCCGTCGGGTTCGTGCAGGAGCGCGAGCGCATCATCCGGCAGCAGCAGGAGGCGATCCGGGAGCTGTCCACCCCGGTGCTGCAGGTGCGCGAGCGATTGCTGATTCTGCCGATCATCGGCGTCATCGACCCGCAGCGCGCGCGGCAGCTCACCGAGCAGCTGCTGCGCGCGATCCGCACCAACCGCGCGAAGGTGGTGGTCATCGACATCACCGGCGTGGCCGCGATGGACTCGAACGTGGCGAACCACCTCGTGCAGACGGTCGAGGCCTCGCGCCTGCTGGGTGCGACGGTCATCGTGACGGGCCTCTCGCCCGAGATCGCGCAGACGTTGGTGACGATCGGCGTGGATTTGAGCGAGATGGCCACCGTGGGCGATCTCCAGGGTGGCATCGAGGAGGCGGAACGGCTGCTCGGCTACAAGGTCGTCCCCCAAGAAGACGTGGCTCCGAAGGCGTGAGTCGACCCCCCAGTCCGTCGACGGAGGGCGTGTGGAAGTTCCAATCCTGAAGCAGGGCCACTACCTGATCGCGTCCATTCAGTCGGCGCTCACGGATGCCGACCTGTCCCAGCTGCGGGAGGCGCTGATCGAGCGCGTCGGGCGCTTCCGAGCCCGAGGCGTGATCGTCGACGTCACGGCGCTCGACGTGATGGATTCGTTCGCCGTCCGGACGCTGCGCGACATCGCCCACATGGCACGGCTGCGCGGCGCGGAAACCGTGATCGTCGGGATTCAGCCCGAAGTCGCTTTCGCGATGGTGCAGCTCGGCCTGACGCTCAAAGGCGTCTCGACCGCGCTCGATCTCGAGGAGGGTCTGGCGTTCCTCGACCGGCAGACGCAGCTCCGCATCGAGCGGGGATCGGGACGCATCGACCGTGGCTGACGATCAGCTGATCCCGATCGCTGCCGACGTGGACGTCGTCACCGCCCGGCAACGCGGGCGGGACCTGGCGGCGGAGGCGGGGTTCTCGAGCGGAGACCAGACGGTGATCGCCGCCGCGATTTCCGAGATCGCGCGCAACATCCTCATGTACGCCAAGCGGGGCGAAGTCGCGCTTAGCGTGGTGACGAACGGCGACCGCCAGGGCGTGGTGATCGTCGCGCGGGATCAGGGCCCGGGGATTCGGGACGTCTCGCGTGCGCTCGAGGACGGCTACTCGACGTCCGGCGGGCTGGGCCTGGGACTCCCCGGGGCGCGGCGCCTGATGGACGATTTCGACGTGAGCTCGAGCGTCGGCAAGGGCACCACCGTAACGATGAAAAAATGGCGACGCATGAATGCCTGAGGCAGCCGTGGGCACGCCCGCGTTGATCGAGTGGGGCGTCGCCACGCTGACCCTTCCCGGGGAAGCGCAATCGGGCGACCGGCACCTCGTCAAGCCGGGCGGGACCGGAGTGCTCGTGGCCGTCGTGGACGGACTCGGCCACGGGGCCGAGGCCGCGACCGCGGCGCAGGCCGCTGTCGCCGCGCTCGAGCGGCACGCGACCGAATCACCGACGCGGCTCATCGAGCGCTGTCACCGGGCCCTGCAGAGGACGCGCGGCGCGGTGATGAGCGTGGCGGTGTTCGCGCGACCCGACCGGTCGATGACGTGGGTCGGCGTTGGCAACGTCGAAGGCCTGCTGCTCTACCATGATGGAGCCGCGCGGTCGGGCTCCCCACGGGCGACTCTGGTGACGCGGGGTGGCATCGTCGGATCCGAGCTGCCGCGGCTCCACCCGGTCGTCCTCCCCATCGCTCCCGGCGACACCCTCATCTTCGCCACCGACGGTATCCGCGAGGGCTTCGCCGAAGGGCTGCCGCCCGAGGCGGCCCCGCAACAGCTCGCCGATCAGATCCTCGCTCGCCACGGTAAGGGCACGGATGATGCGCTCGTGCTCGTCGCCCGGTATCTGGGCGGCGCCGGGCCGAAGGGATGATTCCACCAGTTCGCATGGAGCCCTCGGTCCCGTCCGCAGTGCCGAACAAGGAGGCGTTGGCGCTCTTGCGGATTCTCGTGGTCGCCGGCGAGGGCGGGAGCGCCGGCGGTCTGCTGCAAAACCTACGGCAATGGGCCGACGACGGTCGGCTCGAGATCGACACCGCGCCGGATCTGCCGCGCGCCGTGCGCCAGCTCGCGGGCCAGCGTTGGGACGTCGTGTTGGCCGTGCTGGGCGAGCATCCGGACGACGACCTGTCCTGGTGGGTCGACACGCTGCGGGGGGCGCCGGGGAGCCCGCGCTTCATCGCGGTCGCGCAGGCCCCGTCGATGGGTCTCGTGCTGCGCGCGGAGAAGTCGGGCGTGCTGGACCTCCTCTCCTTGCCGCTGCGCCGCGAGGAGCTGGTGCGCGCGCTGGAGCGCGTCCGCTCCGTGGCGAGCGAGACGGCGGTCCCGCTCCCGCTCGTCGAGCCGCACGCGGTCGGCCCGTACGCGCTGGTCGGCCAGAGTCCCGCCATGCTCGACGTGTACAAACTGCTGGCCCGGGTTGCGGGGAGCTCCGCCACGGTGCTCGTACACGGGGAGTCCGGGACGGGCAAGGAGGTCGTCGCCCGCGCCATCCACATGAACGGCCCGCACGCGTCGGGCGCGTTCGTCGCCGTCAATTGCGCCGCGATCCCCGAGAACCTGCTCGAGAGCGAGCTGTTCGGTCACGAAAAGGGTGCGTTCACGGGCGCCGTCACGCGCAAGATCGGTCGCTTCGAGCAGGCGGGGAGCGGCACTCTGTTCCTCGACGAGATCGCGGACATGAGCCTCGCGCTGCAGGCGAAGATCCTGCGCGCGGTGCAGGAGCGCGAAATCGAGCGGGTGGGGGGCGGCGAGACGATCCCCGTCGACGTGCGCCTCATCGCGGCCACCAACCGCGATCTCAAGGAGGCGATCAAGCAGGG
>QHTS01000216.1 GCA_003220905.1 Gemmatimonadota bacterium
CAGCGCGCTTTTCCTCCTGTATATTGACCGCCTATGACGCTCGCCAGCGGTCTCGACGCCGGCGCATCCGCCGGGGCCCATTCGCTCGCCCGCTATCGGAGCGAGTTCCCGATCTTCCGGGACGCGGTGTATTTGAACACCTGCTCGCTCGGCGCGCTCGGTGAACGCACGCGCCGCCGCATAACGGAGTTCATCGATCTGTGGCAGGCCCGCGGGGCGTCCGCCTGGTACGACGTGTGGTGGTCGGCCCTCGCGGAGCTGCGAGCGCGCTACGCGCGGATCGTCGGCGCGAGCCCCGAGGAGATCGCGCTCGCGCCCAGCGTTTCGGTGGCGCTGTCCGCGGTGGCGGAGGCGTTGGACTACCGGCGCCGTCCCAAGGTCGTGGTCACGTCGCTCGATTTTCCCACGGTCGCCTACCAGTGGCTCGCGAAGCGGCCCCCCCCCCACGGCGTGGAGCTGGTGGTGGTCGAGAGCCCGGACCAGGTCTCGGTGCCCGTCGAGGCCATCGCCCGCGCAGTGGATGACCGGACCGCCCTCGTCGCGACGTCGCACGTCTACTTCACGAGCGGAGCAATCCAGGACATCAAGCGCGTGGCGGATGCCGCACGCCGGTGCGGCGCCTTGACCCTGGTCGACGCCTACCAGTCGGTGGGACAGGTGCCTGTGGACGTGAAGGCCGCAGGCGTGGACTTTCTCACGGCGGGCGGGCTCAAGTGGCTGCTCGGCGGGCCGGGGATCGTGCTGTTGTACGTTCGCGACGAGCTGGCGCGGCGGCTCGCGCCGGCCATCGCCGGGTGGTTCGGCCACAAGGACCAGTTCGCCTTCGACCCCCGCGCGCTCGAGCTCCACGACGACGCCCGACGGTTCGAGCTCGGCACACCGGCGCTTGCGGCGGTATACGCGCAGCTCGGGGGCCTCGATTACATCGACGAGATCGGCGTCCCGGCCATTCGCCGGGTGACGTCGGGACTCACCGAGGACCTGGTCGCGCGGGCGCGGGACCACGGCTTCCGGCCCAAGGTGGCGTCCCGCGCCGAGGATCGCTCGGCGATCGTGATGCTCCCCGCGGCCGACCCGGCGGCGGGCGTGCGACATCTCGCCGCCGGCGGGATCATCGCGGACGCCCGACCGGGACACGTCCGTCTCTCTCCTTTCTTCTATAACCTGCAGGACGACCATGTCTCAGCGCTCGAGCGGCTCGCAAGGCACACCGGTCACTGAGGACGAACGCCTCCTCGCGCAAGGTCCCCGCGAGCGGCGGGGGTTCGTCAAGACGGACTCGTGGCGGGTCCTGCGGATCATGGGGGAGTTCGTCGAAGGGTTCGACACCCTCTCCGACGTATACAACGCCGTCACGGTGTTCGGATCGGCGCGCACCAAGCCGGACGACCCCTACTACGAGAAGGCCGTGGAAACCGCGCGCATGCTCGCGGAGGAGGGATTCCCGATCATCACGGGGGGCGGCCCCGGGATCATGGAGGCTGCGAACCGCGGGGCCCAGGAGGGAAACGGCCTGTCGATCGGCTGCAACATCGAGCTGCCGTTCGAGCAGGGGCTCAATCCCTACGTCGAGCGCTCGATCAACTTCCGCTACTTTTTCGTCCGTAAGACGATGTTCGTCAAATACTCGACCGCGTTCATCGTCTTCCCCGGGGGATACGGGACGATGGACGAGCTGTTCGAGGCGCTCACGCTGATTCAGACCGGGAAGGTGAAGCACTTCCCCGTGATCCTGTTCGGAGAGGAATACTGGGCGGGCCTCGCGGAGTGGCTGCGGGACCGCGTGGCGGGGGAGGGCAAGATCGCCACCACCGACCTCCGGCTCTTCACCGTCACCGACAGCCCGCGAGAGGCCGTCGCGACCGTCCGACAGGCACGGGAGCGCCGCAGCAAAGCCTATCCGGTCGAGACCCAACGCGACGCGGAGGTGCCATGACCACACGCAAAGACTTCTTGCGCGGCCAGCGCATCGATCCGAAGCCCATCACCGGCCGCGAGACGGTCCCCGAGCTGGTGGACAATGCGTTCCTCGCGTATAACTCGGGCCGCCTCGCCGAGGGGTGCCGCCTGTTCACGGAGCTGATGCTCGAGGACGACGTCACCGTCGGCATGAGCCTCACCGGCGCCATGACGCCCGCGGGCCTCGGGATGTCGACGATCATCCCGCTCCTCGAGGCGGGGTTCATCGATTGGGTCGTCTCGACCGGCGCGAACCTGTATCACGACGCGCACTTCGGGTTGGGGCTGACGATGCACCGGGGGACGCCCTTCGCGGACGACGTGGAGCTGCGCGAGGAGGGCGTCGTCCGCATCTACGACATCTTCTTCGACTACGAGGTGCTGCTGTCGACCGACGCCTACATCCGGGAAGTGTCGGCGGGCCCGGAGTTCCAGCGCCCCATGAGCACGGCGGAGTACCACTACCTGCTGGGCGGCTACATCCTCGAGCGCGAGAAAGCCCTGGGGATCTCGCGGAAATCGGTGCTCGGCGTGGCGCACCAGTGCGCGGTGCCGATGTACACGTCGTCCCCGGGGGACTCATCCATCGGGATGAACGTGGCCGAGCAGGCGCTCACCGGATCGCAGCTGCGCTTCGACCCCAGCGCGGACGTGAACGAGACGTCGGCCATCGTCTTCGACGCCAAGACCCACGGCGGCAAAAGCGGCGTCCTGATCATCGGCGGCGGCAGCCCGAAGAACTTCGTGCTGCAGACGGAGCCGCAGATCCAGGAAGTGCTGGGCATCAGCGAAAAGGGCCATGACTACTACCTCCAGATGACCGACGCACGCGCCGATACGGGCGGCCTGTCGGGGGCGACACCGGCCGAGGCCGTGAGCTGGGGGAAGGTGGACCCCGACAAGCTGCCGGGCACGGTGGTGTGCTACCTCGACAACACCGTCGGCTTCCCCATCCTCGCCGCGTACGCGCTCGCCAAGCGGAAGAAGCGGCGGCTCAAGCGACTGTACGCCCGGCGCGAGGAGATGATGCGGCAGCTCACCGAGGCGTACCAGGAGGCGAAGGCGGACCGCGACGCGCGCGCGGAGGGGACGACTGTCGGGCGTAGACCCTGAGCGCGGCGCCCCCGGCGCCCCCCCTCCCGCGGGCACGTCCCGGGCGTACGCCGCGTACGCCCTGGGGCTGTTGACGCTCATCAACCTCCTCAACTACACCGACCGGAACGTCGTCTTCGCGCTGTTCGAGCCGATCAAGCGGGAGCTCGTCCTGTCGGACCAGCAGCTCGGCTGGCTGGGGTCCGCCTACGTGATCGTCCTCTCGCTCGCGGCGCTGCCGCTCGGCGTGCTCGGGGACTTGAAGTCCCGGCGCGCCGTGATCGCGTTCGGCGTCGGGCTGTGGAGCGCGTTCACCGCCCTAGGCGCGACCGTGAGCCGCTTCTGGCAGCTCCTGGTGTGCCGCTCGCTGGTGGGGGTGGGGGAAGCGGGCTACGGGCCGGCCGCCCAGGCGTTGCTCGCCGAGTTCTTCCGGGGCAAGCGCCGCGCCTTTGCGCTCGGGATCTACTCGGTCGGGATGGCGTTCGGCGGCGTGCTCGGGATCTGGCTCGGCGGCGTGCTCGCCGCTCGCTACGGCTGGCGCGTCGCCTTTGTCGCCCTCGGCGCCCCCGGCTTTCTCCTCGCCCTGCTCGCGTCCCGGCTGCACGAGCCGCGCCGGCGCCCGCCCCCGACGATCCGCGCCACGGTCGAGAGCTGGTACGCGCGTGGGCGCGTGGGGGCCCGCGAGGCGCTGCGGCTCGGCGCGCCGCTCATCTGGTTGACGCTCGCGGGCGCGGCGCTCTCCGGCGTGCTCGATCGGTTCGAGGGACTGCCGCGCGGCCTCGATACCGCGATGTTCGCCGCCTGCGTGAGCATCGGCATCGTGTGGACGGTGTTCCGGCTCGTGCCGGTGGCGGTCCGCGGCACGAACGAAGCGACCGAAGTCGCCGCCACGGCCTTCGGCGATTTCCTCCAAGCCGCCGGGACCGTGCTCCGCACACCGACGCTGATCTGGATGTTCGTGGGCGGGGCGCTCGTCACCTTCGCCGTGAACGGCCTGATTGCCTGGGCGCCGAGCTTCCTGGAGCGCACCCACGGTCTTCCGGTCGCCGCCGTGGGACGGCACTTCGGCGTGTAGGGACTCGCCGGCGGGGCGCTGGGCGCGTTGTTCGGCGGCCGGACGGGGGACTGGCTGCTCACGCGGTGGAGCGGAGGGCGGGTCGTCGTGTCCGGCGCGGGATTCGTGCTCGGCGGGCCGGTCTGCGCCGCGTTGCTCCTGATCGACGAGCTCCGGCTCTTCGTCCCGCTCCTGTTCGGGACGTTCTTCCTCTACTCATGGTACAATGGGCCGCTGTCGGCCGTGATCCTCGACGTGGTGCCCGCGGCCGTCCGCGCGTCGGTGCTCGGCGCGTACGTGCTGTTCTCGCACCTCGCGGGCGACGCGATCGCGCCGCCGCTCATCGGCTACCTGTCCGACCGCATCGGCCTGCGGCCCGCGATGTTGCTGTTACCGACAGCCGGAGCCGTGGGGGGGTTGGTGATCCTGATCTCGCTCAGCACGGTGGGGCGGGATATGGCGCGGGTGAAAGTATGAATGCGGAGTGCGGAGTGCGGAATGCGGAATTGCAGTGGCAGGTCGGTCGGCGAGCGACACTCGTCCCGCCACTCCGCATTCCGCATTCCCCATTCCGCATAGGGCGGGGAGGGGCGGGGCGGTGAAGATCGCCGTCGTGTTCGACACCCTGCACCCCGACTGGGAGGACGCCGACTACAAGAAGGAAGTCGACGCGAAGGTCGAGGAGGCGGAGTACGACGTGGGCCGGGCGCTGATGGCCCAGGGACACGAGGTCCTGATGGTCGGCGTCGCCGACCAACTGGCGCCGGTGCTCGAGCGACTGGCCACGTTCCAGCCGAAGCTCGTGTTCAACGGGTGCGAGTCGTTCCGCGGGCACGCCCGGCACGAGTACGCGCTCGCCACGGTGCTGGAGATGCACGGCTATCGCTACACCGGATCGTCTCCGACGGGGCTGCTCGTGGCGCGCAACAAGTCGCTCACCAAGAAGATTCTCGCCCACCACGAGATCCGGGTGCCGGCGTTCGCCGAGTTTCGCCCGGGGGAGAAGCCGGTGCGCCCGTCGGAGCTGCGGTTCCCACTCATCGTGAAGCCGCTCTTGGAGGACGCATCCGTGGGCATCGCGCAGGCCTCGGTGGTGGAGGACGATGAGGAACTCGGGGTGCGGGTGAAGTTCATTCACGAGAAGTTCCAGCAGGCGGCGATCGTCGAAGAGCTGATCGAAGGCCGCGAGCTCTACGTCGGGCTGATCGGGAATGGCACCCTCCAAGTCCTGCCCATCGTCGAGCTGACGTTCGGCGAGGCCGATGGGGAGCATCGCATCGCGACGTACAAGGCCAAGTGGGACGAGGAGTACCGCAAGCGGAAGAAGATCAAGAACGTGTACGCGAAGGGACTGTCGGACGAGGTCGCGGCCAAGATCGCGGACACCTGCACGACGGCGTTCCACGCCTTGTGGCTCCAGGACTATGGGCGCGTGGACCTGCGGCTGACCCACGACGACGCCGTCTACGTCCTGGAGGTGAACCCCAACCCGTTTCTCGCGCAGGAGAACGAGATGGCGGATGCGGCCGAGAAGGCGGGGATGAGCTATGACGCCTTCATTCAGCGGATCGTGGAAGAGGCGCTGGCGCGTCGCTCCGCGTAAGCGCGAGGTCCCGACGCCCGAGCTGCGCTGTCCCACGTGCGCGGCGGAGGTGCAGCGCTTCTGGTCGAACTGCTCGAACTGCGGCCGCCGCCTCGAGTGGCGCGACACCACCAAGGAGACCGGCGCGGAGTGCTACTACTGCGGCTGGGTCGTGTCGGACAGCTTCTCGTACTGCCCCTGGTGCGGTCGCGACATCGCTGACCGGGCCTCGAGCCCCGAGCCGCTCAAGGCCCCGAAGGGGTTCAAGTACCACCGGCGCTGCCAGTGGGGCTGCGGCGGCGGCGTGATGTACCCGATGCGCTTGTGCCCCTGGTGCGGGCGCCCGCAGAAGTGGCGCTACCAGGAGTTCCAGAACATCTGCCCGCACTGCAACAAAGGCGTGAACGACTGGATGGACGTCTGCCCGTGGTGCGGCGAAGACGCCACCGGGCGCGACTTGATCCGCCAGGCGTTGCGGCGGGTGCGACAGCTCCTGGTCGTCGGCCGCCTGAAGGGTTGGAACTACCGGGTGCTGCTGCGGCCGGGTGTTTCCGGCGTGACGCACCGGACACCCAAGATCATCGAGATCGAGCGCCGGTATGTGACCGGCAAGCGGCGGCGTCGCGACGAGATCTCGTGGAACATGCTGAGCGGGTTGATTCTACACGAGCTGGGCCACTCCTTCCTCTATCACAACTGGTCGTTCACCCGGACGGGGCGGTTCCGCCGGGCGTTCGGGGAGGTGCGCAAGGCGTACCGCGTCGCCGACTCGAAGTGGGTCGACTTCGAGCGCCGGGGCGTCACGACCACGCTCCCGAATTACGTCACTGCGTACGCCGCTACGCACCCGCAGGAAGACTTCGCCGAGACGTTCCGGTTCTACGTGGCGCGGCGGGGGCGGTTGCGCGAGCTGTTCGCCGAGTTCGGTCGGAAACGCAAGGGCGTGCCGGTGTTCGAGAAGTTCCTCGTGCTGCACGACTTTATCCGGAGCCTCCGAGGATGGAGCTGAGCGGCGTTATATTATAGCCATGGCCCTGATGCGTACGTCGAATCCAGCCCTGAATGCGAAGACCTTTGCCGATGTCCGGCGCGACCCCACCGCACCGGCGATGACGGTCGAGGGCACGGTGAACCGGACGGCGTTCCTGTTGTTCCTCGTCGTCGTCCCTGCCGCGTGGGTGTGGGCGCAGGTCCGCACGGCGCTCGATCCGGCGGTGGCGGGCCCGTGGATCCTGGGCGGCGCGATCGGCGGCTTGCTGGTCGCCCTCGTCACGATCTTCAAGAAGGAATGGTCGCCGGTCACGGCTCCCATCTATGCCGCGCTCGAAGGCTTGGCGCTGGGCGGCCTGTCGGCGGTCCTCGAGACCAGGTATCCCGGAATCGCCATGCAGTCGGTGGGCCTCACGTTCGCGACGCTGGCGGCGATGCTCCTGGCCTATCGCTCAGGGCTCATCAAGCCGACGGAAAAGTTCAAGCTCGGCGTCGCCGCCGCGACCGGCGCGATCGCCCTGTATTACCTGATCGGGCTTGGCCTGTCGCTCTTCGGGATCGCGATGCCGTTCCTCCAGGGCAACAGCACGGCCAGCATCGTGGTCAGCGGGATCATCGTCGTCGTGGCGGCGCTGAACCTGATCCTCGACTTCGACTTCATCGAGTCAGGCGCGGCCGCCGGGGCGCCCAAGTACATGGAGTGGTACGGCGCCTTCGGCCTGATGGTCACACTGATCTGGCTGTACCTCGAGATCCTCCGCCTGCTCGCCAAGTCCCGCAGCCGGCGCTAACCGCTCAGGGCTCGCCGACCGCCGCCGCTTCCTTGGCGAAGGCACGCGATCGCTCCACCAGTTCCAGGTAAGCCGCCACCTCTTCGGCACGGCGCTGAGCGTCCCACCCGAGGGGCTCCGCCAGCCAGTCCGCGACGGCGCTCGCCGCCGGGACCGCCTGGTCGCGGGTCGCGTAGAACAGATGCAGCCGCCGCACCAGCACATCCGAGAGGCGGACCGCCATCTCACGCTCCACCGCGTGCGCCACCTCGGCCCACAGCGCCGCCCGCCCGGCGACGATGGGTCGTCCCAGCGCGCGGTCCCGGTCCACCAGGTTGAGAACCGCGGCCGATTCGCTGCCGTAGGCCTCGACGAGATGGCGGGCCGTCCGCTCCGACGCCCCCCGCTCCATGGCCGCCTTGACGAGTCCTTCCAGGTCGGCCGTCTCGCCTCCCGGGAGGGGTAGCCGGTCCGTTGGCACGCGGGGGGCTCGGGGACGGCCGTCCAACTCGCGCAGGCGGGCCGCGACTCGATCCACCAGGTCGCGGGCCATGACACGGTAGGTGGTGAGCTTGCCCCCGGCGACCGTCAACAGACCGCTCGCGCTCGCGACCACGCGGTGCTCGCGCGAGGACGCCGACGGCGTGACGTCCCGCGGCGGTCGCAGCAGGGGTCGCAGGCCGACCCAGCTGGCGATGATGTCCGCCGGGGCGAGTCGCGCGTGTGGGAAGAACGCGTTGGCCGACCGCTGCAGGTAGACGACGTCGTCCGCCGTGGCGCGCACCTCGTCGGGTGACGTGTCCTCGTCAGTGTCCGTCGTGCCAATGTAGCTCAGATCGCCCCACGGCAGCACGAACATCACGCGCCCGTCGATCGGCGACGTGAGCGTGACCGCCCGCGTGTGCCCGACGCGCTTGCGGGGCACCGCCACGTGCACGCCTTTGGTGGGCCGCAGCAGAGGCTCCGCCCTGGCGTCATCGAGGCGCCGCACGCGGTCGACCCACGGCCCGGTCGCGTTCACGACCACGAGCGCCCGTACCGTCGAGGCGCGGCCCGTCAGTCCGTCGCGCACCGTCGCGCCGCCCACCCGGCCGTCCGGCTTGATGAGCGCCGTGACCGCGGCGTAGCTCGCGACCAGGGCCCCCGCCTGCGCGGCGCTGCGCATGTTCGCGATCACGAGACGGGCGTCGTCGGTCTGCGCGTCGTAATACAGGGCCGCGCCCTTCAACTCCTTGTCCCGCAGCCCGGGCTCGAGACGCTGGGTGGCCTTGCGTCCCAGCCAGCGGTGCGCCCTCACGTTGTGGAACGCCGCGAGCAGATCGTACACCCACATCCCCGCGCGGAGTTTCCAGGCGGGGACCCGCGCTCCGCGGTACACCGGAAACAGGAACGGCAGGGGATGCACCAGATGCGGCGCGATGCCAAGCAGCACGCGACGCTCGCGGCTCGCCTCGAACACGAGGCGAAACTCGCCTTGCTCGAGATAGCGGATCCCGCCGTGGATGAGCCGCGATGAAAGCGATGAGGTGCCGCCCCCGAGATCGCCCTTGTCCACCACCGCCGTGCGAAAGCCTCGGAGCGCCGCGTCGCGGGCGATCCCGGCACCCGTGATCCCGCCCCCGATGACGAGGACATCGACCGGCTCGGCCGACATCGATGCGAGTGCGACGGCGCGCGTGCGATGCG
Source organism: Gemmatimonadota bacterium (assembly GCA_003220905.1). GTDB lineage: Bacteria > Gemmatimonadota > Gemmatimonadetes > Gemmatimonadales > GWC2-71-9 > AG41. The sequence goes on from QHTS01000216.1 coordinate 9,134, forward strand.
AAAAGGGTATTTCGCTCGTCGACGTTCTCCAGCTTGGCCCGGCAGCGGGCTCGGGGTAGGTTTCGGGACTGCACCCCCGTTCCCCCTCTCCCGCGTTGCGGAGAGGGGAACCGGGGGTGAGGCCCAACGCCGAGGAGAATGTAATGCCGGTTGCCAACGGACGTCGCGTGGCGGTGATCGCCGGTTGCCGTACGCCGTTCTGCAAGTCGGGGACGGTGCTGAAGGACGCCCGGGCCGTGGACCTTGCCCGGTTCGTGGCGCGCGAGCTGCTCGAGCGCACGAACCTGGACGGCGCCGACGTGAATGCCGTGATCTTCGGGCAGGTGGTCCCGTCGGCGCTCGTCCCGAACGTCGCTCGCGAGGTGAGCCTCCTGCCCCAGTTCCCCAAGGAAATCCCCGCCTACTCCCTGAACCGCGCCTGCGCGTCCTCCGGACAAGCCGTGGCCAATGCGTACGATGAGATCGTGCTCGGCGATGCCGAGGTCGTGCTCGCGGGCGGGGTGGAGTCGCTCTCCGACATCCCGATCCTCGCCTCGCGCCGCCTCGCCGACATCCTGGTGGAGGCGAGCAAGGCCAAGTCCTTCGGCGCGCGGCTCCGCACGCTCAGTCGGATCCGGCCGCGGGACCTCGTTCCCGTCTCACCCGCCATCGCCGAGCCGTCGACCGGCGAGACGATGGGCCAGTCGGCGGAGAAGATGGCCAAGGAGAACCACATCTCGCGCGCCGCACAGGATCGCTGGGCGCTCCGCAGTCACGAGCTCGCGGCCCGGGGGACCGACGACGGTCGGATCCCGGCGGAGATCGTCCCGTGGTTCCCGCCCCCCGTGGGAGGGCGCACAGGCGACGCCGTGGTTACCCAGGACAACGGGATCCGCCGGGACACGTCACTCGAGCAGATGGCCAAGCTCAAACCGGTCTTCGACCGCCGCTACGGCAGCGTCACCGCCGCCAACTCCTCGCCGCTCACCGACGGGGCGTCCGCGGTTCTGCTCATGCGTGACTCGGCGGCGCGCGCGCTCGGCTACACGCCGCTCGCCTACGTCCGCGCGTACGCGGTCGCGGCGGTGGATCCCGGGTGGCAGCTCCTCCAGGCGCCCATCTTCGCCGTCCCCAAGGCGCTCGAGCGCGCGGGAATCGAGTGGAAGGACCTCGGGGTGATCGAGGTCCACGAGGCGTTCGCCGCGCAGGTGCTCTCGAACCTCCAGGGATGGGCGGCGCTGGGCTGGGAGATCAACGAGGACATCATCAACGTGATGGGCGGCTCCATCGCCATCGGCCATCCGTTCGGCGCGACCGGCACGCGGCTCGTCACCACGCTCGCGAGCGAAATGGCCCGCCGGGACGTGCAATTCGGCCTCCTGTCGATTTGCGCGCAGGGGGGAATGGGTCTCGCCATGGTGCTGGAGCGCCGCTGATGGCCCCGGGGGCGGCCCTCACCTGGGAGCTCGCCGACGGCGTCGCCGTCGTCACCTTCGACCTGAAGGGTGAGCCCGTCAACAAGATCTCGGCTGCGGTGAAGCAGGACCTGCTCGCGACGTTTGAAGCGCTGGCGCACGACACCGCCGTGCGGGCCGTCGCCTTCTTCTCGGGAAAGCCCGAAAACTTCATCGCGGGGGCCGACATCGAGGAGTTCGTCCGGCTCACCACCGCCGCGGAAGCCGAGCGGCTCTCGGCCGAGGGGCAGGAAATGCTGGGGCGCGTGGCCCGCTTCCCCAAGCCGATCGCGGTCGGGATCCACGGTGCGTGCCTCGGCGGCGGGCTCGAGTTCGCGCTCGCCTGCGGGTACCGCGTCGCCTCCGATCACCCCCGGACCCAGCTCGGCCTCCCGGAGGTGCAGCTCGGCATTCTCCCGGGGGCGGGCGGCTGCCAGCGGCTCCCGCGGTTGATCGGCGCCCGCGCGGCGCTCGACATCATCCTCGCGGGCAAGGTCGAGAACGCCCGGAAGGCGTTCCGTCTGGGCATCGTGGACGAGCTGGTGCATCCCGCCATCCTCAAAGACGTCACCATCGCTGCAGCGCAGCGCATGGCGGGCGGCTGGCGCCCGCGGCGCAAGCGGCCGGGCGGGTTCCGGGGGTGGCTGCTCGACGGCAACCCGCTGGGCCGGCGGCTGGTCTTCCGGGCGGCCCGGAAGCAAGTCCTCGCGCAGACACGCGGCAACTACCCGGCACCGCTCGCCGCGCTGGAGGCGGTCGAGCACGGGCTCACGCACCGCATGGCGGAGGGGCTGAAGCGCGAGGCGCAGCTCTTTGGCCAACTCGCCGTCACCGACGTCTCGCGCAAGCTGGTGCAGATCTTCTTCGCCACTACCGCCCTCAAGAAGGACTTCGGAATCGCCAATCCACCGCCTCCCGCCGTCGTGAGCCGCCTCGGGGTCGTGGGCGCGGGGTTCATGGGGTCGGGCATTGCGGGCACCGCGATCGCTCAAGCGGGTGTGGACGTGCGTATGAAGGACGCCGATCTACCGCGGGTTGCGAAGGGGCTGGCCGCCGCGCGCGAGATCCTCGACGACCGGCTCACGCGACGGCGCATCACGCCCCACGAGCACGCCCGACTCGTCGCGCTGCTGTCGGGGAGCGATCACTACACCGGGTTCGGCCGCGCCGAGCTCGTGATCGAGGCGGTGTTCGAGGATCTCCAGGTGAAGCAGCAGGTGCTGCGCGAGGTCGAAACGGCGACGGCGCGAGACGCAGTGTTCGCCTCCAACACGTCGACCATCCCGATACACCGCATCGCCGAGGCCGCGAGCCGGCCGGAGCAGGTGATCGGGATGCACTTCTTCTCCCCGGTCGCCCGGATGCCGCTGCTCGAGGTGATTCCGTCGGCGCGCACCGCGGCGCCGGTGGTCAGCACCGCCGTCGGGTTCGGCCGCCGCATGGGCAAGACCGCCATCGTCGTGAAGGACAGCCCCGGATTCTGGATCAATCGGATTCTCACGCCCTATATGAACGAAGCGGGCTATCTGCTGGTCGAGGGCGTGGCCATCGAAGAGATCGACCGGCTCATGGTCGAGTTCGGATTCCCCGTCGGGCCGATCACGTTAATGGACGAGGTGGGGATGGACGTCGGGGCGAAGGTGGTCGGAGTGATGTACGAGGCGTTCGGCGAGCGGTTCGCGCCGGTCCCCGCGTTCGCAGGCATGGTCAAGAGCGGCCGGCTGGGCCGCAAGGCGGGGAAGGGCTTCTACAAGTACGCCGGCGGCAAGAAGGGGAGCGTCGATCCCGCCGTGTACGAGGTGATCGGCGCCCATCCCAATGGGGGCCCCAGGCCGGCGGAGATCATCCAGCGGCTCGTCCTCGTCATGCTGAATGAAGCGGCGCGCGGGGTGGGGGAGGGGATCGTGCGCACGCCCCGTGACGGCGACATCGGTGCCATCTTCGGCTTCGGGTTCCCACCGTTCCGCGGCGGCCCGCTGCGGCACGCCGACGACCTGGGCGCCGCGCGCATCGTGGGTGAGCTCGAGCGGCTGGCCGAGCGCTACGGCGCCCGCTTCGCGCCGTCCGATGTGCTGCGCGACCAGGCGCACCGCAATGCGAAGTTCTACCCTAACGCCTGACCCCCAGCACCGGCCACCTGATGTTACGCGCCGGCCTCCTGTGGCTCAGCGAACAATCCCGGGTCTTCCGGTTCATCCGCGGGAACGGGTTGGCCCGCCGCTTCGCCGCGCGCTTCGTCGCGGGAGAGACGGTCGAGTCGGGAGTCGCCGCCCTGACGGACCTGAACGCGGCCGGACTCACCGCGAGCCTCGACCTGCTGGGCGAATCGGTGCACAACGCCGCCGAGGCGCAGGCCGCCCGAGACACCTATCTCGAAACGCTCGACCGGATCAGGGCCGTCGGGGCCGCTGCCAACGTCTCGGTGAAGCTCACCCAGATGGGCCTCGACATCGACGAGGCGCTGTGCGTCGAGAACATGCGCGCCATCATCGCCCGGGCGAAGGCGCACGGCTCCTTCGTGCGGATCGACATGGAGCAATCCGACTACACCGAGCGCACGCTGCAGCTCTTCAAACGCACGTTCTATCCGGAGTTGGGGAACGCGGTCGGCGTGGTGCTGCAGTCGTACCTGCGGCGCACGGAGCAGGATGTGGAGCAAATGATCGCGCTCGGCGCTCGTGTGCGGTTATGTAAGGGGGCGTATCAGGAGCCGGACACGGTCGCCTTTCCCGACAAGCGCGATGTGGATGCGACCTACGCGCGCTGCCTGGAGCGGCTCATGCTCAAGGGCAACTACCCCGGCATCGCGACGCACGACGCGCGCCTCATCGAGCACGCCAAGGCGTTCGCGCGCGACAAGGGCATCCAGCCGCCGCGCTTCGAATTCCAGATGTTGTACGGGGTGCGGCGCGACCTGCAGCTCGGGCTGCGGCGGCAGGGATACAACGTGCGCGTGTACGTCCCGTTCGGCACCCAGTGGTATCCCTATCTCATGCGCCGGCTCGCCGAGCGTCCGGCGAACGTGGCGTTCCTCGTCGGCAATATGCTGCGGGAGTCCCTACGGCGGAGCTGACGGACGGTACCCTGGGGGGCTATCAGCGTGTGCACGAGCGCGCCCCCGCGTTCTCCGGGAGCGACGGCCAGTCCTACTCTGTGGGGACATACGTGGATGACGCCCCGGATCCCCAGGGCCGCTACGGTGCGGCGCTGCTGTTCGTGCGCTGGTCCGATGCGGGAGATCGTCCGGTCGGCCATCTGGAGACAGAGTACCTGTTCCAGGGCGCGACGCCGGCCGACGCGCTCACCCCGCTGCTCGCCTTGACCCTGCAGGACGTGAAGCGGCACCTCGATGACTGTATCGAAAAACAGGGACGGGGGATGGGGGAAGGGGGACCGGGGTGACCACCGGCGTCGTGCTGGCGCGCATCGGATCCACCTACCGCGTGCACACGGGTGCGGTGGAGGTCACGGCGGTGCTGCGCGGCAAGCTCAAGCACCGTGACGACGACCGCGTAGTGGCGGGAGATGTGGTGGAGCTTGAGCTGCACGCCGACGGGCGCGCCACCATCTCCGCCGTGCGGCCGCGCCGGAGCGTGCTCGCGCGCCGCGCCGCCGGTGAGCGGAGCCCCCGGGCGCAGCCCATCGCCGCCAACGTCGACCAGGTCGTGGTCGTCGCGTCGGCTCGGAGTCCGGAGCCGAGCCCCCGCATGCTCGATCGATTCCTCGTGATCGCGGCGGCGAACCGCATCCCCGCCGTGCTCGTCCTCAACAAGATCGACCTCGACCGGAGCGCGCGCGACGCCCTGCAGCGGCGGTACGGGCCGGCGGGCTACCACGTGCTCGGGACCTCCGTGACGCAGGCGGAGGGCCTGGTGGCGCTGCGTGATCTCTTGCGCGGGCGGGAGTCGGTGCTCGCCGGTCAATCGGGCGTCGGCAAATCCAGCCTCCTGAACGCGCTCGACCCGGGCTTGAACCTCCGCATCGGCGAGATCAGCGAGAAGTGGGATACGGGGAAGCACACGACCCGCGCCGCCCTCGTCGTGCCCGTCGCCACGGGGGGCTATGTCGTGGACACGCCGGGGTTGCGCGAGGTGGGCACGTGGGGGATCGATCCCGAGCGCCTGGCGGTCTACTTCGCCGAGTTCCAGCCCTTCCTCGACCAGTGCCGCTTCGACAACTGCCGGCATCTCGCCGAGCCGGGCTGCGCGGTGCGTCAGGCGGCGGAGCGAGGCGCGTTCGACCCCGATCGTCTCGTGTCCTACCAGCGCATCTACGAGGAAGTCAGCGTGCCTTCCTGGTCCAGCGATCGGCGTCGCGGGAGGTGACCTTTCGCATCATCTCTGCGAAGGCGTCGTCCAAGTCGATCCCCTGCGAGTTGGCGAGGCAGATGACGACGAACAGGACGTCGGCGAGCTCCATCGCGAGCGAGCCCTCCCGCTCGTCCGCCTTCTTCGTTTTCCCTCCGAACCGGTGGTTCACCTCCCGCGCCAGCTCACCGACTTCCTCCGTGAGCCGGGCGAGGTTGGTGAGCGGGGGGAAGTATCCTTCTTTATATTGGCCGATCCACCGATCGACCGTTTGCTGGGCTTCGCGCAGGGACACGGGAGGCTCCGGGCAATCGTGAAGGCCGAGCTGCCGCCGCTCGTCGCGCCGTTCCGCGGAGAGCGGTACGCTGCGAAAGAGTTGAGCGCCCTCATCGCACCCCCGTACGACGTCATTTCCCGGGAGGACCGCACACGCTACGCGGCGCGCGATCCCCACAATATCGCCCATCTCATTCTGCCGGAAGCGCCGTCGGGCGGGGTTAGAGGCGGCGGCGGCGACCGCTACGCGCACGCCGCAACGCTGCTCGCGGCGTGGCGGGAAGCGGGCGTGGTGCGACCGGATCCCGCGGAGTCGGTGTACATCGTCGCGCAGGACTACGCCGTGCCGTCGGGCGAACGGCGTACGCGCATCGGGATGCTGGCCGCCGTGCGGGCCGAGCCGTTCGAAACGCGGCGCGTGCGGCCGCACGAGCAGACGCACGCGGCACCCAAGGCTGACCGACTGGCGCTGCTGCGTGCCACGGCGGCCAACCTCGAGTCCATTTTCCTGCTCGCGCCGGACCCCGACCGGATGCTGGCGCAGGCCCTCGTCAGACGGGCCTCCGGCGTGCCGGCGGCGCGCGCGGAACTCGATGGCGTCGGCATCCGCCTCTGGGTCACGTCGGGCGATCAGGCGGCGGAGCTCGCTCGGCTGGCGGGCCGGGCTCAGCTCTACATCGCCGACGGCCATCACCGCTACGAGACCGCGGTGGCGTACGCTCGGGAGGAGCCGAGCGCCGACCACGTGCTCTCGTTCGTCGTGTCGGCGGGCGATCCTGGCCTCACGATCCTCCCCACCCACCGCATCATCTTCGGCGCGGGGCGCGACGCGACGAAGCTGGTCGCGGCCTGGCGGGAATGGTTCGAGGTCGGGCGGGTAGCGCCGTGCATGGACCGGGTCGAGCGGCTGGCTGAGCTCGGGCGGGAGCGCACCGCGTGCATCGTGGCGTTCCCCGACGCCTATGACGTTACCCTGGTCCTGAAGAACGACGCACCGCTCGACGACGTCTCCGACCTCGCGACGACCCCCGCAGTCCGCGCGCTGGACGTGGCCCGGATCGAGTCGCTCGTCGTGCAGCGCATCCTGGGGGCGGGTACCGCGACGCCGTCGCTCGCCTACACGCCCGATCCGCATGCGGCCTTCGATGCGGTCCGGCACGGGCGGGCCGCTGCTGCAGTCCTCCTCAATCCCACGAAAGTGCGGGACGTGTTCGCCGTAGCGGACGCAGGGGACGTCATGCCGCCCAAGTCGACGTACTTCGTACCGAAGGTGCCGAGTGGATTGGTGATTCGAGCGGTCTAGAAGGCGACGGAGCGCCTCTATATTTTCTCCCCATGCCCCCCCCTCGACCCCGCGATCGCATCCTCGGCAATCTCGAGTCCATCTACCGCGAGGCCTACGAGCGCGCGAAGGCTGCCGGCGACCAGGTGCGCATGGCGGATCTCGACGCCGCCTACCAGCGCGAGCAGCTGCTGCTCGAAGTGCTGCTCGACATCCGCGATCTCCTCGCGTCCCTGCCGGCGTCTGCCGAGCCGGGCTCCGGGAAGGCCCCGCGATCCGATCCGATCACCGCGCTCGAGACCATCCACCGCATCACGAAGCTCCGCTGAGGAAACCGCATGCGCCGACGCCTGTCTCTCGGACTCCTCTGCCTGACCGTCGCCGCCTGCTCCCGGAAGGCGGACATCATCATCGCGGGCGGGATGGTCTGGACCGGCCTCTCGACCGGGGCACCCCAAAGGGGTACGGTCGCCCTCGCCGACGGCAGGATCCTCGCGATCGGCGACGACGCGCAGATCGGGCGCTATGCAGGCCCCAAGACCCAGGTCATCCAGGCCGGCGGCGGGCTCGTCCTGCCCGGCTTCACCGACGGACACACCCACTTCATCGACGGCGGGTTCCAGCTCGCGTCGGTGAGCCTGCGCGATGCCGCGACCCCGCAGGAGTTCATCCGGCGCTTGAAGGAATACGCCAAGACGCTGAAGGCCGGTGAATGGATCACGGGCGGCGACTGGGACCACACGCTCTGGGCCGGCCAGCCGCTCCCACGTCACGAGTGGATCGATTCGGTCACGTCCAGCAATCCGGTATTCGTCAGTCGGGTAGACGGCCATGAGGCGCTGGCCAACGCCGCCGCGATGCGCGTGGCGGCGGTCACGCAGGACACCCCGACCCCCTCCGGCGGTGAGATCCTGCGGGACGCGAGGACGGGAGGGCCGACCGGCATCTTCAAAGACCGGGCGCTCGATCTCATCGGCCGCGCGATCCCCGACCCGTCGCCGGCCCAGCGTGACTCGGCCCTCGCCCGCGCGCTTGCCTATGCCGCCTCGCTGGGCGTCACCGCCACCTCCCACGTATCCGCGTCGTGGGCCGATCTCGCGAGCTATCGCCGCATCGAGCGCGCGGGCCGGCTCACGGTGCGGGCGGCGCTCTATCTCCCTCTCGATTCCTGGCGGGCAGTCGCCGAGACCGTGAGTCGTTCGAACCGCGGTGACGACTGGGTGAAGATCGGCGGGCTCAAAGGCTACATGGACGGCTCGGCGGGGTCCCGCACCGCGTATTTCTTCGAGCCCTACAGCGATTCGGCGGGCTACCATGGACTGCTGCAACACCCGGAGGCGGACATGCGCCGCTGGATCGGCAGCGCCGACTCGGCGGGACTGCAGGTCGCCGTCCACGCGATCGGTGACCACGCCAACGCCATCCTCTTGTCCATCTACGATAGCGTGGCACGGGCACACGGGGCGCGCGACCGGCGCTTCCGGGTCGAGCACGCCCAGCACCTGCGCCCGCAGGACATTCCCCTGTTCGGAAAGCTCGGCGTGATCGCCTCGGTGCAGCCCTATCACGCCATCGATGACGGCCGCTGGGTGGAGCGGCGCATCGGGCCGGTACGCATCAAGACGACCTACCCGTTCCGCACACTGCTCGACACGGGCGGCAGGCTCGCGTTCGGGTCGGACTGGACGGTCGCGCCGCTCGACCCGATCCTTGGCGTGTACGCGGCGGTCACGCGCCGCACACTCGACGGCAGGAACCCGGACGGGTGGGTGCCGGAGCAGAAGATCTCGGTGGGTGAGGCGCTGCGTGCGTACACTGCGGGCAACGCCTATGCGACATTCGACGAGGCCAAACGGGGCACGCTCGCACCGGGCGGTGATGCGGACCTGGTCGTGCTGGACCGCGATCTCTTCACCATCCCACCCGATTCGCTCGATCGGGCGCGGGTGCGCTACACGATCGTGGGCGGCCGGGTGGTCTACCGGCGCTAGCCGGAGTACTTGAGCCCCGACTCCTGAAGCGTGAGGGGCTGCGCTCCCTCGTGCTCAACCCCTGCCTCGACCACCTCACCCAACACCAGCGTATGGTCTCCGCTTGGCAGTGTTGCGACGACGCGACACTCCACCCACCCGAGCGCCTCGGCGAGCACCGGCACACCGGAGATCGGCCCCGGCTTGGTCTTGATTCCCTTGAGCCTCGGGGACGCGCCCGCCGACCCCCGCCCCAGCTTGTCCGCCAGCTCACGTTGCCCCTCGTGAAGCACGCTGATGGCGAAGTGGCGTGCGTCGCGGATCATCTCGATCATCTTGGACGTGCTCTCGACGGCCACGACGACCATGGGGGGGTCAAACGAGGCCTGGCTGACCCAGTTGGCGGTTATGCCGTGCTCATCGCCCTCGCGCTTCACGGTCAGCGCGTACAGGCCATAGGTGAAATGTCGGAACACCGTCTGTTTCGCGGCTGCGTTCATGGACAGGAATATGGGCCAGCGGGCGCGTAGCACGCCAATTGCGGCGTGGCTACTTTGGACGTCGATAGGATGCACCAGACACGGTTTGTCTTTATCGCGCTGCTCGCCGCGGCTGCCCGGCTGCCGGCCCAGCAGCCGGGCGCCCGGCAGCCGTCCGCCTACGAAGAGCTGCAGACGTTCTCGGCGGTGCTCAATCACATCCGCGTCAATTACATCGACTCGGTGACCTATACGCAGCTGGTCCGCGCCGCCATTGACGGAGTCATGCAGGCACTCGATCCCCACAGCCGCTTCGAGTCGCACGCCGACCGCGACAAGGCCGGCAAGCTGGATCGCGGCGAGCTCGCCGTCACGGGCTTGGTGCTCGAGGACGTGGATGGCGCCCCCAGCGTTCTGACGGTCATGTCCAAGAGCCCGGCGGACAAGGCCGGCATCCAGCCGGGCGACCGGCTCGCCCTCGTCAACGACACCACCGTCGCGGGCCTGGACGTGAGGGCGCTCGAGCTCCGGCTCGCCGGGGACAAGGGATCCAAGGTTCGCCTGTGCTTCGAGCGCGGTCCACGCCTCGAACCCGACACCTTTTCGGTCACGCTCAAGCGCGAATACGTCAAGATTCCATCCGTGTCGATCGTGCGGCTGGCAGCCCCCGTGACCGGGTACGTGCGCCTCGATCAGTTCGGCGAAAAGGCGGCCCGCGAGGTGCACGACGCGCTCAAGCGGCTCCGCGGCCAGGGCGCCACTCAGTTCATTTTGGACCTTCGTCGTAATCCTGGTGGCGCGGTATTCGCGGCGGTGGAGCTCGCGTCCGAGTTCTTCCCCAAGAACACGGTCGTATTCAGGACGCGTGGGCGGAAGAAGGACGTCGACACGACGTTCGTGACCAAGCGCGACGGAGAGTTCAGCACCGCGCCCCTGATCGTCTTGATCGATGGCGGCAGCGCGAGCGCCGCCGAGGCCCTGGCAGCTTCGCTCCAGGACCACGACCGCGCGCTCCTCCTGGGTCGCCGCAGCTTCGGCAAGGCCCTCATGCAGACGGCCTTCCTCACTCCGTCGGGCGACATTGTGTGGCTCACCGTCGGCCGCGTGATCACGCCCAGCGGCCGGTTCATCCAGCGGCGCTACCGCGGCCTGCGGTCCGAGGAGTACCGCGCCTTCGGCGGCGTCGCCGGCGCGGGGGAGGATACGCTGGAGACCTTCCGCACGGACAACGGCCGGACCGTGCGTGGCGGCGGCGGCATCGCGCCCGACGTCGAGCTCCCCCGACCGGCCCCGGTGCCGGTCTGGTGGAGCGCGGCCGCCGACTCGGGGCTCGACGACGCGCTGGCCGACAGCATCGCCCTGACGTTGCCGGCCACCTCGGCCGCCCGCACGGACTGGATGAATGCGCGGGCGGAATGGGATACGCGGCTGGTGAATCCCTTTCTGGAACGGGTGCGAAGCCGTTTCCACGTGGCGGCGCAGCCGGACTCACTGCTCGCCGCGCGGATCGGGCGCAACCTCGCGCTCCGCGTCGCCGAGGTGCGTTGGGGGCCGGATGCGCGCGACGAATTCCTCGTGCGGAACGACCCCGACGTCCACGCCGCCGCGGATCACTTCGGCCGCCTGCGGGAGCTTTTGAGCGGGCCGAAGTAGACTATCTTTGTCCCATGGCGACACGCGCTCAACCCCGCCCCCGGGCCGCCAAGTCCCTGTCCAAGGCCGACCTGCTCGATATGTATCGGCTGATGCTCCTGTCGCGGCGCATCGACGACAAGGAGATCCAGCTCAAGCGGCAGAACAAGATTTTCTTCCAGATCTCGGGCGCCGGTCACGAGGCCGTGCTGGTCGCGGCGGGCAAGGCCCTCCGTCCCGCGTACGACTGGTTCTATCCCTACTATCGCGACCGCGCGCTCTGTCTGAGCCTCGGCATGACCCCCACCGAGAT
>QHTS01000217.1 GCA_003220905.1 Gemmatimonadota bacterium
GTGCTCCGCCCATACCTCGGCCGTCACCGGGTTCGTCGCCTCGTTGCCGTCCGACTCGGCATCGGTCCCCGGAGCGGCGTACACGCCGAGGTGCGAGTGGTCGTCGATCAGCCCCGGCGTCACATACTTCCCCGTCCCATCCACGACCACCGCGCCCGGGGGGGGGGCGTCGACCTTCGCGCCCACCGCGACGATCCGCCCATCCTTGAGCAGGATCGACCCGTTGGAAATCTCCTGGCCCGTCGCGGTCATGATCGTGGCGTTGCGGATCAGCACCGGCGGGTTAGGATGCCGCACGTAGGTGGACGGATACTGCGGTCGCGCCACGCTCGTGCTGTCGGCGGACGCGACCGGCGCCGGGGGCGCCGGCGTCGCGGCCGCGGGTGCCGGCGCCGGGCGGGTGCCTCCCCCGGCCGACGCGCACGCACCCGTGAGGGCGAGCAGCAGAGACAACAAGGGCCGCATGCTGGTGTCCTCCGTCCCGAGTTACCTGACGAGTTCGACCAAGAACGGTTGTCCCACGAATTCCGTTTTGAGAAGGCGTCGGGGAGCATCGGTACCCACGTACATCGTGAAGGGCACCCGTGAGCCGGTCACGTCGATGCGGAATCCCTGGAACGTGCCGGCCGGGACGGTAACGGCCTCCGGCGCCCCCACCTTGAACGTGAGCACCTTGATGGCATTCTCGCTCGGCGTGAAGAAGGTCATCGCGAAGGTCTTGCCGGGCGCGAGCGGCAGCGCGGGCACGACGAACGGGACGGCGTTCTCGTCCACCGTTCCCGGCGGCAACACCGTATCGATCTCGAAGCGCTTCACCGAGCCGTCCGGCTGCGGAGCCGCACTCGCGCCTGTCACGCGGCCTCCGGCGTAGGTCAGGTGGGTCTCGGCCTTCTGGCCCTGCTGCGTCGTCACCTGATCGACCTGGCGCACCATCCCGCTGGCGGGCTCGAGCACGAGCGTCGTCTGCTGCTGGAACGCGCCGGTCGCCAGATTCGACCGCTCCGCGTACACGAGCGAATCCGGGGAGGGCCGCCGAATCTCGGAAACCGTGAACCCCACTGGATTCCCCTGGATCACGACGCGCGAGCTGTCGGTGTGAGCGGCGAATTGCGCGACGTCGAGCGCCACCGGCCCCGTCGGCGGGGTGAGATCGGCGGGCGTGAGCGGCTTGCCGTCCACATCCACCATCCGAAGGGGGGCGATCGTTTGGAGCCGGTCGTACAACTTCGCTCCATCGCCCACCACGACGATCGTGAGCGCGCCGCGCCGGTACAGCCGTGCGGCGGCCGCCCGCGCCTGCGGCGCCGTCACGACGCCGAGCCGGTCGCGGTACAGCCGCAGATACTCGTCGCCGAGGCCGAGCAGCTTCACGCTCGCTACCTGGCTGGCGATCTGGCTCGGCGTCTCGATCGTGAGCGGGAAGGAGCCGATGAGGAATCCCTTCGTGGCGGCGAGCTCCGAGTCCGGAATCGTCTCGCTCCTGATCCGATCGATTTGATGCAACAGCTCGCGCAAGGCACTGTCCGCCGCGTCCGTGCGGACCTCCGCGGTGGCCTGCCAGTAGCCGAGGCCGCGGTAGCGATGGAGGGAAGCGTACGCGCCGTACGTCCAGCTCTTCTGCTCCCGCAGGATGAGGAAGAGCCGCGAGTCCGGTCCGCCGCCAAGCACTTGGGTCGCGACGCGGCCGGGATAGTAGACCGGGTCGGTCGGCGGGATGGTCGTGTTGCCGAGCGCGATGTTCGCCTGCGCCGAGCCCGGCCGGTGCACGAGCAGGATGTCCGTCGCGACCCGCGTGGCGGGAACGGGCAGGGCGGGGCTCGGCGGCGGCGCGCCGCGCCAGCCCGCGAACGCCTTCGCCACGAGGTCCCGCACCTGGGCGTCCGTCACGTCCCCCGCGACCACGAGCAGCGCACCGACCGGCCTCAGGCGCTGCCGGGCGAACTGCGTCACGTCATCGCGGGTGACGGCGCGATAGCTCTCGCGGGTCGCGCTCCGGCCGTAGGGGTTGCGGCCGTAGATCTCGCTCCCGAAGAACCGCTGCGCCACGGCGCCCGGCTGCGACAGCTGCAACGCCAGCGCGGACAGCGCCCGCGTGCGGGCCAGCTCCAGCTCGCTCTCCGGGAACGTCGGATGCAGCGTCACGTCCCCGAGCAGATCGAACACCAGCCCCGCCTGGTCGCTCAGCGCATCGGCGGAGATCGTGAGGAAATCGTCTCCCGAGGACGCCGCCAGCGTGCCGCCCACGCCTTCAATCGTGGCGGCGATCTGCTCCGCGCCGCGGCTGTCGGTGCCCTTGGAGAGCAGCTCCGCCGCGAGGGCGGACAGCCCCTCCTTGCCCGCCGCGTCGTAAATCCCACCGGCGCGGAAAGAGAGGGTCACCGAGACGACCGGCTGCTCATGGTGCTCGATGACGACGAGCTGCAGTCCGTTGGCGAGCGTCGCCTCCTTGAACGGCGGGAAGCGGACGGGCGTGAGGGGCGTCGGCTTGGGGGGCGCGGTGGGGAAGGCTTGGGCGGACAGGGGGACGGGCGGACGGGCGGACAGGAGGAGGCCGACCACCGCGACCACCGTCCGCCCGTCAACCTGTCCGCCCGTCCGCCGTATCACCGCGCCCCCCCCCCGCCGCCCGCGGCAGGCTTCACGATGATCACGACCGCGTTCGCCGGATCGAGATACTTCGCCGCGGCCCGGCGGACATCCTCCCCGGTCACGGCCAGGAAGCGCTCCAAATCGCTGTTGATCTCGGCCAGCGACGGATGGAACATGTCGTAGTGATGCAGCTCTTCGGCCTTCCCGAGCGTGGTTTCGCGGGTGTGCACGAAGCTCGCGCGGAAGGTGTTCTTCGCCTTCGTCAGCTCCTCGTCCGTGACGCCGGTTGCCCGAATGCTGTCCAGCTGGGCGGTGACGATGGTGTCGAGCTTGAGCGGGTCCACGCCCTGGTTGGCGATGGCGAGGACGAGCAGCACGCCGGGCCCGCGCCGCGAATCGAATGGGTTCACGATCACCTGGGTGCCGAGGGCGGCCTTCTCCCGCCGCACCACCGCCACGTTCAGGCGCGAGCTCTCTCCCTGGCCGAGGATGACGTTCAGGAGCTCGAGCGCGCGCGTGTCCGAGTCCGCATGGGGCGGCGCGCGATAGATTCGGATCACCGCCGGCAGATTCGCGTGCACGTCGGTCACCTCGCGCCGCTGCATGCCCGGTGAGACGCGGGCAGCGCAGCTCACCGGCGGTGGCACGGCGTGGCGCGGAATCTCGCTGAAGTATTGATTCACGTACCGCCGCAGCTCGAGGGGCTTGAAGTCGCCCACGACGACGAGCGTGGCGTTGTTGGGGGCGTAGTAGGTGTCGAAGAAGGCCCGGACGTCGGAGAGCTGTGCACCGTTGAGGTCGTCCATCGACCCGATGACCGTGTGCGCGTAGGCGAAGCACCCGGCGCTGTCGAACGGCCAGGTCATGCCTTCGATGAACGCGGGCGAGTACGGCTGGTTGTCGATCCGCAGCCGGCGCTCCTCCTTCACCGTTTCCCGCTGGTTCTGGAAGTTCTCATCGGTGATGGCGAGCGACCGCATGCGGTCGGCCTCGAGCCAGAGGGCCAAGTTCAGGCGATTCGAGGGCAGCGTCTCGTAGTAGTTCGTGCGGTCTTCCGCGGTGCTGCCGTTTTCCGACCCGCCGGCCCGCGAGACCAGCTGGAAGTGCTCGCCCTTCTTCACGTGGGCCGAGCCCTCGAACATCATGTGCTCGAACAGGTGCGCGAAGCCCGAGCGGCCCGGCCGCTCGTTGCGCGACCCGGTGTTGTACCACACGTCCACCGACACGATGGGCGTCGAGTGATCTTCCGAGTAGAGGACGCGCAGGCCGTTGGGCAGCGTGAACGCTTCGTACGCGATCTGGCCGGCCTGGCCGAGCAGCGCGGGAGCGAGCGAGGCGCCGAGGAGCAGCAGTCCTCCGACGACGGACGGGACGCGCAGACGACCTCTCACGGGGGGGTGGGGACCACCGGCCCCGACCCGACCAGCTCGAACGAAAACGTCCCGTCCAGCGTCTGGCCCTTCACCACGCGGCGGGGGCCCGTGCGGGTGGCGAAGATCCGGAAGCCGCCGCTCCGCAACGGCAGGACGTCGAACCGGCCGGCGGGGACCTCGATCGAGGTGGGCGATTCGGCGACGAAGCTCAGCGTCACGAGCGAGTCGTCGAATTCCTTGTACGCCGGGACGGCGAGCGAATCACCCGGCACCGCGTTCGATACGGCGCCCGCGAGGAACACGTAGTCCGAGAACACGGTGCCCGGGGCGAAGGGGCGGTTTACCGGAACGATCTTCACGGCACCGCTCTTGGTCCCCACCCGGCGGCGACCGGAGATCTCGCCCCGCTTCACTTCCAGATCGTGCTCCACCATCACCGTGTCGCTCCGCGGCGAAAAGAGATCGATGTGGTGAAAGGTGGAGATCGGCTGGCTCGTCAGGCGGTTCACCACGACGCGCAACCGCTCCTCCTCGACCGGCCGGAATTCCGACGTCGCCGTATACACGAGCTCCTGGGTCATCTCGAGCGGGCGGATCTCGTACTGCCATACCGCCCACCCCCGCTCCTCGCCCCGCAGCCGAAACACGAACGAGTCACGCGTCGCGGGGACCTGGGCGACATCGAACTGGAGCGTCCTGGGGCCGGGGGGGGGACCCGACGTCTGGGCGGTCGCGGCCGACGTGAGTGGGGGACTAGCGAGCAGCAGGAAACAGAGCCAGCGCATTGGTCTCGAGAATCGCCTTCTTGTGCGGGTCGCTGAGCGGCAGCGCCAGGAACTGGTCGATGTTGATCCGCATGTCCTTGACACCGGGGCTCGGCCAGTCCGTGCCCCATAGGACCCGATCCGCGAGCTCCGAGAGACGCGGAAAGTACTCCAACAACCGGGCGGGCGGTATCCCGGAGACGTCGAGCCACACCCCCCGGTGGCGTCGCAAAACGAAAAACGCCTCCTCCATGTACAGCGGCCGGCCGCCGTGTGCCATGACGATGCGCAGATCGGGAAAGTCGATGGCGACGTCGTCGAGCTCCAGCGGGTTGCCGTACTTGGAGCGGGCTCCGGGAAAAATACTCGTGCCGGTGTGAATCATCACGGGCAGGCCGCGCTCTTCGCAGCGCCGATAGATCTCGCCCAGCGCGGTGAGCCCGTCGGTGTAGGCGTTCGCGGGGAACCGCTGATGCGGCGGATGGATCTTCACGAGCCGGATCCCCAGGTCCACCAGGCGGTCCACGTCACCCGCGGCATCCCGCGTGAAGCGCGGATGCACCCCTCCATACGGGAGCAGCCGCTCGGGATTGGCTGCGGCGTACTTGGCGGAAAAGACGTTCGCCGCATCGGTGAAGCCCATCACGTCGGGCGAGGGGTAGTTGACGAGCCCCGCGCGCCACACGCCGGCGCGGTCCATCACCTCGAGCAGCGCCCGGGGATCCTCCATGACCTGGATCATGCGGTCGCGATCCACCTCCTTGCCGCGCCACATGACGGCGAGCGCCGCGGGCTTGAGCTCGCGCCACGGCTGGACATGGATGTGCACGTCGGTGATGCGGCTCAGCTGCACGAACGAAATCTAGTCGCGGTCGGGCGCAAGGCCGCGATGAATAGCGCGGAGCAGGGTGCCGTCGTCCCCGCTCAGCTCCCAGAACATGACCCCGCCCAGCCCCCGCTCACGCACATATCTGGCCTTCAGCTCCACCGACTGGGAATCATCGTAGCTGATCCAAATCCGCCTCTCTGCATTGTAGAGCCAGGGCACCTGCGCCTCTCGATGCCAGTACCGTCGGAAGCCGTGCCGCTCCGGGTCCTTGCTCGTCAGCACACGATAGTCGATGCCGCCGCTGCCCCAGTCCGGCGCGCCCGTGTAGTCGGCCTTCTGAAACAGCCCGTCACGCTCCGGTGTGACACCGCCGTAGCCCCGACCGTAGAACGGCACGCCCACCGCCAGCTGGCGCGCCGGCACGCGGGCGTCGAGAAACAGTCGCATCGACGCCTCGATGTTGAGCTCGGGCGTTGGATCGCCCGGCACGGCATACAGCGGCGCGTTGAAGTGGGCAATGGTGTCGACCGAATGGTAGTCGTACGTCATCACGTTGATCCAGTCGAGGTAACGCGGCAGCGCTACCAGCTCGAGGTTCGCGATCTCCCAGGGTCGTGCCGACGCGGCGATCGTGAGCTCGTAGCGGCGTCCCGCTCGTTCGCCCACCGAGTCCAGCTGCCGGCGGAGCTCCGCGAGTAGCAGTGTCAGGTTGCCTCGGTCCTCTGGCCGGTAACTGTTCTCGGGCAGTCCCCCCGCGACCGGGAACTCCCAGTCGATATCGACGCCGTCGAACACCAGCGGGAAACGGCGGATGAAGAGGTCGATCGTGGAAGCCGCTAACTGTGTACGCGCCTCGGGGGTCGCGGCTCCGTCCGAGAAGTACCTGGACCCACCCCAGCCGCCGAGGGAGATCAGGACGCGCAGGTGCGGGAAGCGCTGCTTCAGGCCGGCCAGCTCCTTGAAGTTCGCGCTGTCCAGGCCAGGATCGCCGAGCGCGGCCCGACCGTCGGCCGCCACGTGCCCGAAAGCGTAGAAAATGTGAGTCAGGCGATCGGCGGGGATATCGGCCACGCGCAACCCTTTGGCCCGCACGCCCCAGGAGGCGAGGTAAGCGATGACCCTGCGCTGCGATTGGGGTACAGCCTGAGGTGTTGGTGCGGCGCACGCCGATCCCAGCATGACGCTGCCGGCGGTGAGCCATGCGTGAACGGCCCAGCATGAGCAACGGGCCCGGCGAAGCGACGCCGGGCCCAGCTCCCCAACATTCGTGCCCATCACGGCTAGGGAATGTTCGGGTTCGTGATGACCTCGGTCTGAGCGATCGGCCAGCACTCGACGTTCCCGTAGTTCCATGGCGGGGTCGTCGCAGGCGGCGCGCCGTTCCGGTCGACGCCGTACCCGCCGATCGTGCCGGTCGGCCACAGATTCACGCTGTCATACTTCTTGTAGCGGATCAGGTCCGGCATCCGGTACCCGGCGAAATAGAAGTCCATCTTCCGCTGCTCCCTCAACTCACCTTCGAGATCGGTGCCCGTGTACGGCGAGGCGGCACCCGCACCCACGGCGCGTCGCGCATTGATGAAGGTCAGGACGGTAGCGTTGTCCCACCCGCCCGTCCCGCCGTGCAAGCTCGCCTCGGCCATGATGTACTGCGCTTCCAGTCCGGACGCGAACCGGATGTCTGCGCCGCCCGCGATCGTGTCGCGGTTCCCCGGCGTCCATCCCTCGAAGGAGGATGGGGTGTAGGGGAAATACCCGCGGCGCGCTTCGGGATGGGGGCTGAACAACCCCTCGGTGCTATCCGTCATGAAGGGAACGCGCAAATCCCGCTTGGTCCTCCACTCGGCCGGATCCAGCGCGCTCGTGAACTCGAGGGCGGTGCTGCGGTGCCACAGGTTGTACTTGTTGACCCAATCGCCGAAGTTGGGACTGTCGACGTACCTGACCCACGCTGTGAAGGTGGGGTCCACTTTTTGGGCGTACTCGATCGCGTGGTTCAAATCGTTCTTGTTGAGGTATGAGCGAGCGATGCCGACGTTCGCCAGGTTGGTGAGAAAGGTCGCGCCACCGGCGCGCTGCACCGCCTCCTGGAAAAGCGTGATCGCCGAGTCGTAGACCACCGGCGGGTCGAGCGCAGGTCCCCCGTTGAGCGGCGCCTGGCACAAGTAGTCCGCCAGCAACACTGTGCTGAACGCCGCGTAGTCTAACGCGTGGGCGATGGCGGTATCGGACGCCTGCATAGTCTTCAACTGCAGCACGCTCCGCATCCCCGTGACCCGAGCCTGCTGCATCCATTCGTACCCGAACCCGCAATTGTCATGCGGGCACCCTGTCGCCGACAGGATTCGCTCGTCGTAGGTGTTCCACGGCGTCCAGGGATGAGAAAAGATCATCTCATCCGTCGCGGCGGCGCCGCTGTGCGCCACCCAGTTGAAAGCGATGTGGTAATCGCCTTCCGCCGCGGCCACGGCGGCGCCGACGAGCCGCTGCTGCTTGATCTGCTCCTCGGTGATGAGGCCGCGCTGCTCCACCGAGAGCAGATTGTCGCACGCGGCGAGAAGAAGCAGAATGCCGATCGCTCGGGCTCTTGTCGTCCGGTTCATGACCGTCTCCCATCCTTTCGCGCGCCGGGGCCGCATCAAAAGCTCACGTCGACGGACATGGTGAAGCGACGCAGCATCGGCGGCGTGTAGAAATCGGTGCGTACCCACCCGAAGGCCTGACCGTCGCCGCCGGTCTGGTTGATGCCGTTGAATGTGACCTCAGGGTCGAGGCCCCCGTACCAGGGCTTCCAGAGAAAGCCGACGTTGTGCGCGGCCAGCGTCACCGCAATGCGGTCCGCCCGGAATCGCGACGTCCACGCGGGGGGCAGCGTGTATGATAGGGACACGTCGCGCACCTTGATGAAGTCCGCGCGCTGTGTGTAGAGGGCGTCGTTGACCTCGATCTTCTGTTGCAGCATCGCCTTCCGCGCCGCAGATACGCTGGGGTCGTTGACTTCGGCACAGGTCCCGGCGGCGCAGCGCCGCTGATCGGTCTGGTTGAGCAGGTAGTATCCGCCCTTGTAATCGAGCAGCGTGTAGAGCTGCAGCCTTCCGAGGATCGTGAAC
>QHTS01000218.1 GCA_003220905.1 Gemmatimonadota bacterium
GGGTTGCCCGCGAGGCACCCCGCGGGACGCACGTGTACGAGTCTGAAGAAATCCGTCGGCGCGCCCGCGGCTAGTTGCGACGGATCGTGGGCCGGTCGAGACCGTTAGACACAGACGGGTCGAAAGGGGTTGGCTCCCCGGGGGCTAACCCGCCGGGCTGAACCGGCACATAATCCCCGCGTGCGGTTCCCCCACCCCCTGACGCTGCTGTGTGGCTGCGTCCTGCTCGCCGCCGGGGCGAGTCACGTGCTGCCGCCCGGTCAGTACGACCGCCGGGACGATCCCGCTACCGGCCGCCGGATCGTGGTCGCGGGCACCTATCACGCCGTGGCGGCGCGCCCGGTGGGGCCGTTTCAGACGCTCGTCGCCATCCCGCGCGGCATGGCCGACGCGGCCGCGGTGATCTTCTTCGTGTTCCTGATCGGCGGCGCGTTCACCGTGGTCGACGAGACCGGGGCGCTGCGGCAGGGCGTGGACTGGCTGGTGCGCCGCTTCGGAGGGGGAGGGGAAGGGGGACACTCCGAGGCGCTCGTCATCTCCGCGACCTCCCTCGCGTTCGCGCTGGGCGGCGTACTCGACAACATGAAAGAAGAGATCATCGCGCTCGTGCCGGTGATGCTGCTGCTGGCGCGCCGCCTGGGCTACCGGCCGGTGGTCGCCGTCGCGATGAGCCTCGGAGCGGCCGCCGTGGGCGCCGCCTTCAGCCCGATCAACCCGTTCCAGGTAGGGATCGCGCAGCAGCTGGCGCAGCTGCCGTTGTTCTCGGGGTCGCTGTTTCGAATCGCCTTCCTGGCGGCCGCACTCGGCATCTGGATCTGGGGCACGACGCGGTACGCCGCCCGCACGCGCACCACGCGGACCCCGGAGCCCGGCCCCCCCGGCCCCACGGCGGGCGCGCTGGACGGCCGGCGCGGCGCGGTCCTCACGCTGGTGCTCGTCGCGTTCGCGGCGCTCGTGGTCGGCGTGCTCCGGTTCGGCTGGGGGTTCAACGAGATGGCAGCGCTGTTCTTCGCGATGGGCGTGGTCGCGGGGCTCGTGGGCGGGCTGGGCGTCGGCGGCACGGCAGACGCGCTCGTCGCAGGATTTCGGTCGATGGCCTACGCCGCGCTGCTCATCGGCTTCGCACGGGCGATCTACGTCACGCTCGAGGAAGGGCGTATCGTGGACACGATCGTGCACGGGCTGTTCACACCAGTCGCCCAGCTGCCGCTCGCGCTCGCCGCGCTGGGGATGATGGTGCTGCACGGCCTGGTGCACGTACCGGTGCCGAGTCCCAGCGGTCACGCCGTCCTCACGCTGCCGATTCTCGTGCCCCTCGCGGACCTGCTCGGGCTGTCGCGCCAGGTCACGGTACTCGCCTATCAATACGGAGGCGGACTGTGCGAGCTGTTCACGCCCACGAACGGGGCGCTCATGGCGATCCTCGCCGCCGCGCAGGTCCGCTACGAAGACTGGCTCCGGTTCGCTCTGCCGCTGCTCCTGACCCTCCTGGCGCTGGGAGCCGGCGCGATCGGACTGGGCGTGGCGATCCGTCTCCAGTAGGTTAGGAACACCTCCCCGCTCCCCCCTCCCCCCTCCCCCCGACCCGGAGACCGCATGTCTCGACGCCGCCCGATTCGCTTCCTGCCGGTCGCGCTCCTCGTTCCCGTCGCGCTCGGCGCCCAAGCGCCGGTGCACCTGCACGTGGACGTGCCGGCGGTCGCGCCCCGCGCCGCGGACGTGGCCACGGTGGACGGGATCGTCAAGGCGTACTACGACGTGATCACCGGCCCCGCCGGCCAGCCGCGCCAGTGGTCGCGCGACCGCTCGCTCTACATCCCCGACCTCCGGTTCGTGGCAACGGGGGTCGGGAAGCAAGGGCCCTACGCCCGCGTGATGGATCACCAGGCGTTCGTCGACGGTTCCGACTCCGGGATGGTGCACGACGGGTTCTTCGAGCGGGAAGTCCACCGCGTCACCCGGTCGTACGGGAACATCGTGCAGGTGTTCAGCACGTACGAGGAGCGCCGCACGGCGGACGGGCCGGTCGACGGGCGCGGCGTCAACGCGCTGCAGCTCTTCTGGGACGGGAAGCGGTGGTGGGTCGCGTCGGCGATCTGGTTCGACGAGGATGCGGGGCACCCCATCCCGCCGGAATTGCTCCCGTAGGGACGATGTACCGCCGCCTCGATGGGACCCGCATCGTGGAGACGCTCGAGCGTCTGCGGCAGCGCATCGGGGAGCGCTTCCCGGGCTCGGGGCTCGAGCGCGTGTCGGGTGATCTCCTCAGCGCCGCGAGCGAGTCCATGGCGCGCGTCACGGACCTGCGCCGGCCCAACATCCCGCTCCGCCTCGCCACCTGGGCGCTGATCGCGATCATCGTCTTCGTCGCGCTGGAGGCCCTGTTCCACCTGCGACTCGCGCCACGCTGGGAGGAGTTCGCCGGCTTCCTGCAGTCGTCCCAGGCCATTCAGAATGTCGTGTTCCTCGGCCTTGCGGTCCTGTTCCTCGCGAACGTCGAAACGCGCATCAAGCGCCGCCGGGCGCTGGCCGCGCTCCATGAGCTGCGGAGCATCGCGCACATCGTGGACATGCACCAGCTGACCAAGGACCCGGATCAATTCCTCGCGCAGGGCACCATGACGCGCTTCGAGCTGTCCCGGTACCTCGACTACTGCTCGGAGCTCCTCTCGCTCACCAGCAAGGTGGCCGCGCTGTACGTGCAGGATTCCCAGGATCCCGTATTGCTCGATGCCGTGAACGACGTGGAGACGCTGACCACCGGCTTGTCGCGCAAGATCTGGCAGAAGATCATGATCCTCGACACGCTCGAGACCTCCCGGAAGCTCACGTGACGGGCGGGGAACGGCCCAGCGGCGCGATCGTCCGGACCGCGCTGTTCGCGATCCTGTTCATGGGCTCAGTACTGGTGTACGTGCCGTACATCCTTGCGTCCGGGCCAGGGACCGCGCACTGGACACTCGGGCCGTGGCGCTATCTCGGCCTGCTGCCGCTCGCGGCCGGGATCGCGGGGCTCGGGCGGTGCCTGCGCGACTTCGCCGTGGTGGGCCGCGGCACGCCCGCCCCGTTCGATCCACCGCAGCAGCTGGTCGCCACCGGCCTGTACCGCTGGGTGCGCAATCCCATGTATCTCAGCGCGCTGCTGCTGCTCGTCGGTGAAGCAATGCTGCTCGAGGCGCCCGTGTTGCTCGGCTACGCGGCGGCGTTTTTCCTGGTGACGCATCTGTTCGTGGTGCTGTACGAGGAGCCGGCGCTGCAGCGCAGGTTCGCCGGGTCGTACGACCGCTACCGGCAGGCGGTGCCGCGCTGGCTGCCGCGGAGGCCGCGCTGAGCACCGACCGCCGCATCGCGCTGCTGCTCGACGTCTTCGACCAGGCCTTCGATCGCAAGGCGTGGCACGGCACCGCGCTGTGGGGGTCCGTCCGCGGCCTCACGCCGCGCCAGGCGTTGTGGCGCCCCGGCCGTCGCCGCCACAACATCTGGGAGATCGTGCTGCACACGGCTTATTGGAAGTACATCGTGCGCCGCCGCCTGACGCGCGATCCCGGGCTCGTGTTTCCGCGCGCCGGGAGCAACTGGCCGGCGCTCCCCGCGAAGCCCGACGCGGCCGCGTGGCGGCGCGACGTCGCGCTGCTCAAGGAGCAGCACCGGCTGCTCCGGGCGGCCATCG
>QHTS01000219.1 GCA_003220905.1 Gemmatimonadota bacterium
ATCACCACGTCCTCTGCCGCGGCGAGGACCCACTTCTTCGCAGGTGTGCGAGAGGCTGACCTGGCCCGGTTCATCGACGCGAACGCGCACTTCAAGGAGGCCGTCGCGGCCGACGCGAGCTTCGCCTTCGCGTACTTGAATGTCGCGTTTACGGCCAACTCGCTCGACGAATTCAAGAGCAACCTCGCGCTCGCCGAGCGGAACGCCGCCGGCGCCTCGGAGGCGGAGCGGCTGCAGATCCAAATGGCGCGCAAGGGATTCGACAACGACCTGGCAGGGCAGCTCGCGCTCGGGAAGCAGCTGGTCGAGAAGTATCCCGGTAGTCCCCGCGCCTGGCTGGCCCTCGCCGGAGCCCAGATTGGCTTGAACAAGAACGAGGACGCGCGTGCCTCGATCGCAAAGGCCCTGGAGCTGTCGCCCAAGCTGTACGTGGCGCACGCCACCATGGGGAACGACTACATCTTCGGTGAGCCGCACGACTTCACGAAGGCGCTCGCGCACATGCAAGAGGCAGAGGCGCTGGCGCCGGATGAGTCCAATGCGCACCTCCTCGTCGGCGATGCCTATCGGGCGCAGCGCAACCTCGAGAAAGCACGCGACGAATACCTGCGGGGCCACGAGCTCGAACCCCGCAATGCCGTGCTGCTTGTGAAGGCGGGACACGCGAACACGTTCCTGGGCGATTACGCGGCCGCACGCGCCGACTATGATTCCGCCATGGCCGTCGGCCGGGCGAACGAGAAGGCCGCCTACGCGCCGTTCCGCGCCTACGTCAGCGTGTACGCCGGCGATCCTGCGGCCGCGATCGACGAGCTCAATCGGCTGGTCGCGTCCGTGGACGGCTTGGGGGTCCCCGATCCCAAGGCCAACAAGGTGGCCGCGCTCACGAACGTCGTCGTCATCGCGACTCACACTCGTAACCGCGCGGCCGCGGAGCAGGCGTTGAAGCAGCTCGAGCCGATACTGATGCAGCAAGCGGACGAGGCGGGGAACCCAGCATTCAAGCGGGGGCAACAGGCGCAGATCGCGTACCTCGAAGGGTGGACCGCGGCGCGTCGCGGGGACTATGCGTCGGCCCAGAAGCAGGCCGATCGCATCACCCAGCTACTCGCCCCCGACGCGAACCCGCGGAAGCTCGAGCCGATGCACCAGCTGGTGGGATTCATCGCGCTCTATCAGGGCAAGTACAATGAAGCGGCCGCGCACCTGCGGCAGGGCAATCTGTTGGACCCGTACATCAAGTATCAGTTCGCAGTCGCCACGGAGGGCGCCGGCGACGCGGCGCGGGCGAAGAAGCTGTTCCGCGAGGTCGCGGACTACAACTTCAACGTCGTGGGCTTCGCCCTCGTCCGCAAGGAGGCGCGACAGAAGGCCGGCGAGGCAGCGCTATAAGGCCACGGTGGCTGCCGGCGTTATGCGTCGTACGTGTCGCCCCAGCCTACGTCGAACACGCCGCCGCACTTCGCGCAGCGCAGGTTGAGGGGCCCTTTCGGGAGCGGCGCTCGCGCGTGGCATTTCGGGCACACGCCGTAGCGAGCACCCCAGCTCTGCGGGAGTTGCCGCGCGTTGCCGGGTCGCGGAACGATCGCCCACACGCCCGGCGCGCGGGGTGTCATCTGAAGCGCAGAGCGCGGCACGTTGACCACCCGCTGGTGCACGTCCAGGACCGCGTCGGATACGGTCACCCGGAGCACCCGATACCATGCCCCGCGCCGCAGCGGGACGCTGGCATCGCTGCGTAACCGTGCCCACTGGCTGCCGATCACAGGAGGCCTCCTTGTCGTCGAAAACATCGGCGATCGTGGGGGCACGTGTGCGTGACGGCGGTCACCCGTTGCCGGGTCCCTCGCCGAGTGCATGGCCCGCTCGCCGTAGTCCTCCTCGCCGTCGGGACGCTCAAGGGCTCGTCGCTTCGCGCAGCAGCGGTGAGCGACCGATCGGACGCAGCCCCTCGACCTGGGCCGCCAGCGCCAGCAGCGCTTCCTCCCCGAACGGCTTGCCGACGATCTGCAGGCCCACCGGCAACCCGTCGGGATCGAGCCCGCACGGCACCGAAGCGACCGGGAGGCCGGTGAGACTCAACACGAACGTGGGCGCGATCCAGTCCACGTATGTTTCCATTTTCCTGCCGGCCACAGACTCGGGATAGTTCTGGTCCACCGGGAATGGCGGGACCGCCATGCACGGCGTGACCAGGTGGTCGAATTTCCCGAAGAACTCGCGGAACAGATGCCACATCCTGCCGCGCGCCGCTTCCGCGGCGCCGAGCTCCCGCGTGGTCGTGTCGAGCCCGGCGCGAATGTTGCCCGCGACGTTGGCCCCGAAGCGGTCGAGCTGCTCCATCCGTGGAAACATCTGCGCGACGAACCACAGCCCGCGCAGACCGAGGAACGCCTGCCGCCCGAACGACAGGTCGAGGTCGATTTCCTCGACCGTGGCGCCGACCTGACCGAGCCCGAGCGCGGCGCCACGGCACACCTGCTCGATGGCGGGATCGATCCCAATCCCGGCGATATCGGGGCAGTAGGCGACCCGCAGGCCTTGCGGGACGCCGCGAGCCGCCGCGGCCACGAAGTTGCGGCCGGCGGTGGGCTGGGAGAGGGGAGAGAGCGGGCTCGGACCCGCCACGGCTTGCAGCATCAGGGCCACGTCCTCGGCGGTGCGTGCCACCGGGCCCTCGACCTGGAGCGTGTCCCACGCCCAGTCCGCCGGATACGTCGGCACGAGCCCGACCGACGGCCGGAGCCCGACGACGCCGCAGAACGAAGCGGGAATGCGGAGCGACCCGCCCAGGTCCGTCCCTTCGGCGAGCGCGATCATTCCGGTGACGAGCGCCGCCGCGCCACCGCCCGTCGAGCCGCCGGCGCTGCGTGTCGGGTCCCACGGATTGCGGGTGCGGCCGAACACCTCGTTGAAGGTGTTCCCGCCGGCGGCGAACTCGGGACAGTTGGTCTTGCCGAGGATCACCGCGCCCGCGTCCCGCAGCCGCCGCACGACCAACGCATCCTCGGTCGGTACGTGGTCCCGATAGAGCGGCGAGCCGTACGTCGTGCGGAGGCCCGCGACCGGCGTCACGTCCTTGATACCGACCGGCAGGCCCGCGAGCAGACCCACCTCCTCGCCGCGCACCAGCCGCAGCTCGAGCTCGCCGGCGTCGTCGAGGGCCCGGGGATTGAGCGTCACGACGGCGTTGACGACGGGGTTGTAGCGCTCGACCCGCGCGAGGCAGGCCTCGACGACCTCGACCGGCGAGACTTCGCGAGCCGCGACGAGCCGCGCCAGCTCGGTGGCGGAGCGATCCGCTAAATCGTCCATTCTCCCAGGAATGCCACGGCGCGGCAGAATGCGGCCTCGCCTCCCTTGAACTTCCAGGGGAAGCAGCCGACGATGAGGCGCTTGTTCTGGAGCTCGGGCGCCTCGATCTCTCCGCCCAGGTTCTCGATATGGATGCAGTCCTTCGGGAACAGCGCGTTGTGGGTGAGCTGGTAGGCCGAGTCGGGGAACATCTCATCGACCGCCGCTGTGCCGCCGAATTTCTGCTCGGCCTTGGCGCGCACCTTGTCGCAATGGCCGTGCATGCCTTTGCCGAGGAAGCGTCCGATCGGCAGGTTCATCGGGTGGTCGGTGGACACGCAGTCGACCCCCCACACGTGAATCTTCTTCTCCAGCAGCCACGGCACCAGATCGGGGTGCGCGCCGGGGTGATAGTGGTAATAGCGCTCCTCGTCCGGCGTGGCGCCGAAGTCCGCGTAGCGGTGCCATCCGGTGTGCAGCAGCAGGAGGTCGCCCGCCTTCACCTGCACCCGCTTCTCGATCATCTGCGGGGTGTACACCGCGAGCTCGTCCATCTCGTCCCGCAGGTCCACGATCACGCCCGGGCCGCACAACCACTCGAGCGGCAGCTCGTCGATCGTCTTGCCGGCCGTGACGAAGTGGCGCGGCGCGTCGAGGTGGGTGCCCATATGGTTCGAGGTCATGATGTACTGCGCGTTCACGCCGTGCTCGGCCTTGCGCTTGATGTACTTGACCTCGAACGGCGGGTAGTAGGGCCAGAAAGAACTGCGCTCGTTGAGGGGCTGTGAAAGGTCAAAGATCCTCATCGCGGGAATACCTCCGCTGAAAGAGAATGCGGAATGCGGAGTGCGGATTGCGGAATGTCAGCGGGAGCTTCGCTCACCGCTCGACTTTCCATTGCCATTCCGCATTCCGATTTCCGCATTCCGCATTAGGAACCAATACACGCCGAACGACACGACGGCCGCCGAGAACCACGCTCCGTCGAACAGAAACCGCAGCGCCGGATGCACGAGTCCAGCGAGCGCGACCACGATGCCGGCGACCAGGGCCACGACCGCGTGCCGGTTCACGCCGCTCCCGTAGGTGTAGGCGCCGCCCTCGGTATAGAGATCGCGTAGCGACAGCACGCCACGCCGGATGACGACGTAGTCGCAGATGATCACGCCGCCCACGGCACCGAGGAGCCCGGAATACGTGATCAACCACGCCTGGTACATGTCGAGCAGCTTCCAGGGGAAGATGACGATCCCGATCGCGGCGGCGATCAGGCCCCCGAGCTTGAAGCTGACGCGCCGCGGGGCCAGGTTGGCGAAGCCGTTCGCGGGAGCGACGATATTGGCCGCAATGTTGGTCGTGAGCGTCGCGACGAGGATCGCCACCATCGCGACCACCCCGAGCAACGGGCTCCTCGAATCGGCCGTGAGCCGCGCCAGCAGGTCGACCGGGTTCCAGATCGCCCGTCCGTACAGAATCAGCGTGGCGCTCGTGACGGCCACGCCGATGAACGCGAACAGCGGCATCGTGGTGAGCAGGCCGAGCGCCTGGCCCACCGCCTGGTCGCGCTGGCTCTTCG
>QHTS01000030.1 GCA_003220905.1 Gemmatimonadota bacterium
GAGAGCGACTGCTCGAGGAGCTCGTCCTGGCGAAACCCCAGCAACTGGGAAACCGCGTCGTTGGCTTGCAGGATTTTCCCCTCGAGGTCCGACACGAACACGGGGTCCGGAGCGTTCTTGATCAAGCTCTCGGCGTACGCCCGGGCTTTGTCCAGCTCCCGCATGTCCCGCAGGATGCCGATGCCGCCGATCACCTTGCCGTCCGGGTCGCGCAGCGCGGAGGCGTTGAGGGTGGTGGGGATCACCTCTCCGCTCGCGCTCCGCGGGTTGAGCCGGGCGTTGCGGGTGACACCCCGCTCCACGACCTCCCGCAGCGCCGCCGTGAACTCCCGCGTCTCCTCGGGGCTGATGAAGCGCGACAGCGACTGCTCGATCAGCTCATCTGGGCGGAAGCCGAGCAGCGCGGACACCGCGTCGTTGGCCTGCAGAATCTTGCCCTCGAGGTCGGACACGAACACGGGGTCCGGAGCGTTCTTGATCAAGCTCTCGGCGTAGGCCCGGGCCTTGTCCAGCTCCCGCATGTCGCGCAGGATGCCGATGACGCCGATCGCGCGACCGTCGGGATCGCGCAAGGCGGAGGCGTTCAAGCTCGTAGGAATGACCTCGCCGCTCGCGCTGCGTGGGTTCAGGACCACGTTACGCATGACACCCCGTTCGACCACTTCGCGTAGGGCCGCCGTGAACTCCCGCGTCTCCTCGGGGTTGATGAAGCGCGAGAGCGACTGCTCGAGCACCTCATCTTGGCGGAACCCGAGCAGCTGGGAAACGGCATCGTTGGCCTGCAGGATCTTGCCTTCGAGGTCGGAGACGAACACCGGGTCCGGGGCGTTGGCAATGATGATGTCGGCATCGAGCGAGCCGTAGGACTTCACGCCGCTGGCGTAGCCCTCGACCATGCCTTGTCGCGAGCGGAGTTCCGGTTGCCTAGCCATGTCGGCTCCCCTTGTCAATGACGAACGCGTTTGCGTGGGTGGTTCGGGTCGGCCGGTGGGCGGTAGCGACGATCTTCACATAGGGTCCCACCGCGGCGAAGGAAGCGCCGCCGAAGGCCGGCGTAATGGCGAGCAGGAGCGGCGAGGAGCCAGGGCGCATGGCCGCCTCTCATGTTCTCCGAGCCGTCCAGCAGGTGTGAGCGGCGTCGTTGGAGGGATCCGCGCGACGGTGGCGCTCGAGAGAGGCCCGGGCTCGGGCCGGACCATGTCCGGCAGGCCAGTCCCGTAAGCGATGCAACCTACCTGCAGGGGTCGCCGCGTCAAGGCAGGTGTGGAAGCATGAGGGCGAGGTAGCAAGGAGGGCCGACTTGCGGGAGCGACCCCCCCGCGTACCTTGCAGTTGCTATGACGACTGTCAGGACGACGCCTCGGGGCTTCACGCTCATCGAGATCCTCGTCGTGATCATCGTGCTGGGCCTCCTCGCCGCGCTGGTCGGCCCCCGCATCCTCGGCAGGGTCTCCGAAGCAAAGAGCGCCACGGCCCGCACCCAGATCGAGCTGCTCGGACTCGCGCTCGATAACTACCGCCTCGACAACGGGATGTATCCCACCAGCGAGCAGGGACTTGGGGCGCTGCAGGAGAAGCCGACGCGCGAACCGATTCCCCTGAACTGGCGGGGTCCCTACCTCCGCAAGGCGCTGCCGCTCGACCCTTGGGGGCGCCCCTACCTCTATATGAGCCCGGGCGAGCACAACCCGTCGGGCTACGATCTCTCCACGTTGGGACGCGACGGCCAACCGGGTGGGGAAGACGAGGACGCGGACATCGCGAGCTGGAAGTGAGGTGCGCTCACAGGTCCCGCTCCTGTCGCGCCTGGACCACAAGCCGCTGGCCCACGACCGCGTAGACCACCTGGATTTCGTGGGTCAGGGGATGCCCCTCCTGCCAGCCGCGACTGACGAGCATCAGACGGCTGGGCATCATGGAGACGAGAGCGCCGGGCACGCCGGAGGCGGCCATCACGTCGCCTGGAGTCATCAGGTCCGGCCTGGCTCCGGGTCGAACGACATCGATCGAGGTGAGCACGTCACCGGCCTGCCGCCGGAGGATGAGGCTGCGCGCGCCGGCGCGACCGACCCCCGGCAGCGCGGCGAGCACCGGCTCCGGCGCAGAGTTGATGTTAACGAAGCCGTCGCTCCACACCGTGACATATGGGGCCACGGCGAGCGCCAGTGAGTCGTCGACGCCAGGGAGCAAGGTGAGCTCGCTGAGCCGTCGCACCGGGCTCTGTTTGAGGGCCGCAACGACGGCATCCGCGCGGTTCTCGGTGGCGAATTGACCAAAGAGCCCGCGCAGCGTGGCCGCGTCAGCGCGATTGAGGTCGAGGCGGGCATTGAGATCGACCGCCGCGACGCGGAAGCGCGCGGTCCCAAGCTCGACGTCGCTCAGCGACGGAAGGCCGGCGTTGAGCTCGCGAAACATCGCGATGAGCTCGGTCGAGCCATGCGCTGAGTCGAGCATCGCCTCGATCCGGACGGTGGCGGCCAGGATCCCACTTTCCGCGGCATAGCGCGCGACCGTGCGCGCGCGCAGGCTCGCCAGCATGGCCGCCTCCAAGCGCGCTTCCCGCGCGACCTCGGCGACGATCGCGCCGAGCACGACCAGCAGCCACAGGACGAAGATCAGCGCGACGCCGCGCTGATCGCGGCGCTTCACCATGGCTCGGTGGGCGGAGCGGGAGGGGCGGCGGGGGCCCCAGACTGTGCAGCCCGCTCGACCCTCGTCAGCTGAGCGAGATCGAAGCGGCCGCCGCCGGGGAGGAACACCGTAACCGTGATGACACTGAGTCCCGGCTGAAACGGGCCGGTCGTGATGCGCCGCTGGAAGCCGCCGGGAAGGGACTCCGTCGGCGCTTGCAGGCTCAGGGTGCCGAGCTTGGCCCGCTCCATCGCGTCCTCGGCGTAAATCACTGCCTCCGACCAATGGCGCGAAGCGGCGATGAGTTGGTGGCTCCCGTGGAGCAGTTGCAGGTAACTGAGTCCGACAAGGCTCAGTACGACGAGCGCCACCAGCACCTCGAGGAGCGTGAGTCCCCGTTGGCTCGTCATGGCGCGGCGTCCTCTCCTGATGCTGCGATGGGTTGGGCAAGCGATCGCACCACGTGCAGCGGGAGCCCAATCGGCTCGGAGTCGTGCCAGAACCTAATCGCGACAGCACGGGGCATGACCGTAGTCTTGGGCCACTCCTCGAGCCACTGGGACCCTCTTGGGGCGAGCACGCGCACTTCCCACCGCGTCACGCCAGACAGGCGGACCACCACCTGTGCTGGTGGCGCCCGGCCGACCGGCGTTGCTTGCAGCGCGAGCCCGTCCGAGCTCGGCCCGATCGTGACCAGCCAATCGTAATCGGAGTCGAGCGGCGGCCCGCCGCCAGCGGCCACAAAGGACACGTGGCCGCCCTGGAGGGTGAAACCCTGGTCTCCCGGCAGTTGCGGTGACCGGGCATTGAGCAACGCGTCCCGGAGCAGCTCGCGCATAGCTCGCACGCCCTGCAGGCCCCGCAGCTCCGCGCCCAGCCGGGCCTGCGCGTCGTAGCTCACCTGCGCCGCCCCGTAGGCCAAGAGCACCACGAGGCTCGTCAGGACGATCGCGACCATCACCTCGAGCAGCGTGAACCCCGACGCGCGTCTCATACCACCAGAAGCTCCGCTAGTCTCCCGGGCGACGCAACCGCCCAGGGAAGAGGCGACTTCGCTTCTTCGTTTCCATGAAAGACTTGAAGGGCTCCGTCCTGGGACCTGTCAAGTGAGCTACGGAGCGTCACGGCGTCCGGATCTCGCACGTGAGTGGATCGAGCGCGATCGGAGGAGCGGTGGCGAGGCTCCGTAGGTCGAACCCGCACGTGCCGACCGGCGAGAGCACGAGCGTCACGGGCGTACCCGCAAACGCCTCGACGCGGCCGCTCGCGAGCACCCCCGCACTCGGTGACGCCGCGCCCTCGAGGAGCCAATTGCCCGACCGATCGATCCGCAGGTACAACACTTCCTGGCGCCGCGCGGCGGCGTCACGAGCGCTCCGAACGAGGGCGCCCAGGGGCGACTCGTCGTGTCGCGAGGGGATAAGCGCGGGCGCCACGAGCGCCACGGCCAGTCCCAGAAGCACAATCACCACCAGCACTTCGACCAACGTGAACCCGCGCACGGGCAGCCCGCGACTCATGGGAGCGAACGTTGCAGTCCACATCAGACTGGTGTCAACAATCCCGCCGTCCTGACTAACTGAAGACGAAGCCTTACACTGAGTTGCGGTGTGAGGCTGTGTCTGCGTCTGCGCCGTCTCGGCGTCGGAGCGCTGGTAAGACCTAACAGGGTCTCCTCGTTCTTCCAGCCCCGGCTTGCGATCCCAAAGTCCGCCACCATCCGCTCGCCCTGGTGCAGCATGATATTCTCGGGCTTGATATCCCGATGGATCACGCCGCGCGCGTGGGCGAAGTCGAGGGCCGAGGCGATCGCCCGGGTAATGCGCAGCGCCTCATCGAGTGGCAGCTGGCCTTCCCGCTCCAGGCGTTGGCGCAGGCTCTCGCCCTCGACGTACGGCATCACATATAAAGGAAGCCATCCGCCGCGCCCGAATCGATGAGTGTCAGAATGTGCGGGTGCTGAAGTTGGGCTGTGAGGCGGATCTCGCGTAGGAACCGCTCGGCGCCGAGCACGGCGGCAAGCTCGGGGCGCAGCACCTTGAGCGCGACGGGGCGGTCGTGCTTCAGGTCGCGGGTGAGGTACACCGTGGCCATCCCACCGCGGCCGAGCTCGCGCTCGATCGTGTAACGGCCCGCGAGGGACGCCCGCACGCGCTCTGAGAGGTCGGCCGAGCTACACCCCCGGTCGGCAGGTGTCGATCATCTCCCGCTTCATTTTCCGAGGGTTGCTGATGACGTCGAAAAACTCGTCTAGGTACTGCCGGGTCTGCTTGACGTACTTCGGGTCCAGCTC
>QHTS01000220.1 GCA_003220905.1 Gemmatimonadota bacterium
GCCGCATGGCCTGGCCCCTCGTGGCCGCCGGGGATAAGATGTTTCGGGCACTCCTGGAGACGGAATCCGCGTGAATCCGCTGTTCGTCGTGCCGCTGCTCGCCTATACGCTGGCCGCCACGCTCTGGCCCGGCCAGGTGGACGGCCGCCGCCGCGGCCGCGCGCTGCTCTTCGGGGAGGCGCTGTTCGTGATCGCGGCCCTCGTCCTGGGCACCTTCCTCGCCCCGCTCGCGCGGCCGAGCGCCGCTGGGCTCTGGTGGGGGCGCGTGGCACTCCTGGCCACCGCCTACCTCTATGTCTCGGGACGGGGGATCGTCCTGATCCGGAGCGTGCTCGAGCTGCCGACGCTGCAGATGCGGCGCGACGAAGACCGCACCGCCGGCGCGATCGATGTCGCCCGCGGCCGCGCCGTGGGATCTCTGGAGCGCGCCCTCGCCCTCACGATGGTGTTGCTCGGCGACTACGCCGCGGTGGGTTGGATCATCGCCGCGAAGTCCCTCGCCCGCTTCAAGCAGCTCGAGGACCGTGAGTTCGCCGAGTACTTTCTGGTCGGCACCCTCGCCTCCTTCCTGCTCGCCGTGCTCGTCGGCGTGGGGATCCGGATCCTTTTGAAGCAGGCGTAACCCCGCCGCCCCCCCGCGCAACCCTCCCACGCTCCGCCGTGTCACAGAGTTAACCGACGCTGCCCCCTGTCCCCTGCCCCCCCGCTCGGAGCCTGGTGGACGAACGCGAACTGATAGCCAGAGTCCGGGCAGGGGACGGCGCCGCCGAGCGCGCGCTGTACGACGCCCATGTGGACCGCGTCTACCGCCTCGCCTACCGGCTCGCGGGAGACGACGAGTTGGCGCGCGAATTCACCCAGGACACGTTCGTCCGCGCGTTCGAGCGGTTGGGCGGGTTTCGAGGCGAGGCCAAGCTGTCTACCTGGCTGCACGCCATCGCGACGTCGGTCGTGTTGAACGGGCTGCGCAAGGTGAAGCGCTTCCGCCAGCGGGAAACGGATCTAGACGAAGCCGTGGCGACTTCCGCCGGCGGGCGCGCAGCCGAGCCGGACCTGAAGCGGCGGTTGGCATTGGCGATCGACGGTCTGCCCGACGGCTATCGCATGGTGTTCGTGATGCACGACGTCGAGGGGTACACGCACGAAGAGATCGGCGCGAGCCTCGGCATCGAAACCGGAACGTCGAAGGCGCAACTGTCGCGGGCGCGGGCCAAGCTGCGTGATGCGCTCGCGGATTTCGCGGGGGAGTGGATCTCATGACGGACGATCGGTTCGAGGAACGGTTGCGCGAGGCAGCGCAAGACTATCACCGTCCGCCTGCCACGCCGCGCGAGGAACTGTGGCGCCGCGTCGCGGCGGCGCGTGCAGCTCGGCAGCGGCGGGTGATCGTATTGCGTCCCGCCCTGCGCTGGGCCGCGCGCATCGCCGCCGTGCTCGCGCTCGGCGTCGCCATCGGGCGATGGAGCGCGACGGGCTCCCCGACGAGCTCCGGAGTTCCAGGGACAGGGGAGCGCACCTCCGCGTTCGTCTATCAGCTCGCCGCCGCCCAATACCTCACCCGCACCGAGGCGTTGCTCACGGGCTTCCGCGCGGAAACCCGTGCAGGCGTGCCCACGGCGCAGTTTTCAGTTCAGGCCCGCGACCTGCTTTGCACGACGCGACTCATGCTCGACTCGCCCGCGGCTCGAGATGTCAGACTGAAGAGCTTACTCGAAGACCTGGAGCTGGTCCTGGCACAGATCGCGCAGCTCCCCTCGCGCGGCGATCGAGACGACGTACAATCGATCAACCAGGGATTGGACCAACGCAGCGTGTTGCTGCGCCTGCGGACGGCGAACCCCGCCGGCCCCGGCCCCGTGCGCACGCAAGGAGCACTGCGATGCAGGCGATGTACCTGATGGTAGCGGTCGTTGTCGGAATGCAGCAGCAGCTCGTCGTGCCGCGCATGGTCGTACCCGCGCTGGCGCACGCGCAGGTAGCGCTCCAGGGACTGGACGCACTGGATGCCCTCGACGCGCTGGACGGGCTGGACGGGCTGGACGGGCTCGATGCGATCTATGCGGTCGACACCTGGAATGCCGGCACGCTCCAGGACGAGCAGGATCCCACCGACTCGCTTTGGCGAGCCGCACGCCAGGCGCTCAACCACGCGGACTATCAGAGTGCCGCCAATCTTTTCGGAGACCTTGCCCACCGTTATCCCACCGCTGTACGCGCCGGCGATGCGCTCTATTGGGCGGCATTCGCGCTCTACAAGAACGACAATCTCGACCGTGCGCGCAGCTTTCTCCTCACTCAGCAGCAGCGCTACCCGAAGGCGGTGACGCTGCGAGACGGTGACGCGCTCCTGGCGCGAGTGCAGGCGGCCCTGGCAAAGCAAGGGGACGCGGCAGCCGCCGAGTGGATCAGACGGCATGTGCAGCCTACGGTCGACACCGGCAGGACACGCGGAGGGAGCTGCCCGGGCGAGGACGATGACGATGACTTGCGCATCGCGGCGCTCAACGGCCTCCTGCAGATGGATGCCACGAGCGCGCTGCCGATCCTCAAGAAAGTGCTGGCGCGACGCGACTCGTGCTCGGCCGGGTTGCGCCGCAAGGCCGTGTTCATCGTGTCACAGAAGCGCGGTACCGAGACGGAGGACATTCTCCTCGACGTCGCCCGCCACGACTCCGATCCGGAAGTGCGCCAGCAGGCCGTGTTCTGGCTGTCGCAAGTGGGCAGCGATCGTGCCGTGACGGCCCTCGACTCGATCCTCTCGAGCGCCACGGATCCCGAGCTCCAGGACAAGGCGATCTTCGCGCTGTCCCAGATCCATCAAGGGCGCGCCGGGCAGATCCTGCGCGACTACGCCGCCAACGAGCGCGCCCCGGACGAGGCGCGCGAAAAGGCGATCTTCTGGCTGGGCCAACAGCGCTCTCCGGAAAACGCCGCCTTCCTGCGCGGCATGTACGCGAAGCTCACCGGCGAGGAACTGAAGGAGAAGGTGATCTTCTCGCTCTCCCAGATGGGCGGCGCGGACAATGGGCGCTGGCTGATGGACATCGCGCTCAACGAGCGCGAGCCGGTGGAGATGCGCAAGAAGGCGCTCTTCTGGGTGGGTCA
>QHTS01000221.1 GCA_003220905.1 Gemmatimonadota bacterium
AGAATGGTGAGTTTCGTCCTGTGGACGTGATGGTTGCCGCGAAGCTCGCCATGTCGCCACTGATTCACGCGGTCGTCGCCCGGCGCGCGTTCGCGTCCTGCATGCCCGAGGGCTTCGACGTGCGGAAATATCTCGACACTCACATCGACCTGTATCTCCATGGTATCGCGAAGGAATAGCTCGCCGGTGGTCCCACTGCTAGCATGGCTCGTCGCCGCGTCCGCCCCGCTCGCGGCGCAGACGCCCGCTCCGACCACCCCACTCCGCCTGTCGTTCGCGGACGCGGTGCGCCTCGCCGCGGGCGAGGTACCGGCGGTGGCGCTCGCGACGTTGCGAACGAATGAAGCGGACGCCCGGGTGCGGCAGGCCCGCGCGGCGCTGTTGCCGTCGCTCTCGGTGTCGGGCGCCTGGCTCAATCGGACCTTCAACTCGAAGTCGCTGGGCATCGAGTTCCCAGACATCCCTACAACCCCGCCGACGCCAGCCGTCCCGGAGCTCGTGGGGCCGTTCAACAACTACGACGCGCGCTTCAACGTGACCCAAACGCTGTTCGACTGGTCGAGCGTGAAGCGGGTGCGCGCCGCGGGTGCGCAGGCCGACGGCAGCCGGGCGGAGCGCGGCGTGACGGTCGAGGGCTCCGTACTCACGGCGGCGATCGCCTATGTCCGCGCCGTGCGGGCGCAGGCGGTGGTCGCGGCCCGGCAAGCGGATTCGGGCCTAGCCGCCGAGCTGGTCGGGCTCGCCGAGGCACAGCGAGCGGCGGGGGTGAGCCCCGCGATCGACGTGACGCGCGCCCGGGCGCAGCTCGCCACCGCGCAGGGGCTCCTGCTCGTGGCCAAGAACCAGCTCGACCGCGGGCGCATCGACGTGACGCGCGCGCTGGGACTCGACCCCGCCACGCCGCTCGCGTTCACGGATTCGCTCGCGCCGTCGCTCGGCGCCGCTGACGTGCCGGTCCAGCGGGACTCGGCTGTCAACGCGGCGCTCGCCACGCGGCCCGACCTGCGGGCCGAGCTGGCCCGTGCCGCGGCGGCGCGGCAGACCGGATCGGCGATCCGGGCCGAGCGGCTCCCCCGGCTCGAGGTCGCCGCCGACTACGGTGTGAACGGGAAGATCGTCCCGAAAGCCATCGCCACGCGCGACCTCTCCCTGCAGGTGCGCGTGCCGATTCTCGACGGCTTCCGCCGCGAGGCACGCCTCTCGGAGCAGGACGCCGTCGTGCAGGAGTCGCAAGTGCGCGAGAGCGACCTACGCCGGCAGATCGCGGCCGAGGTGGACGCCGCACTGCTCGATTTGGCCTCGGCCCAGGCGCAGCAAGCGGTGGCCCGCGAGCAGCTGCGGCTCGCCGAGAGCGAGCTTGCCCAGGCGCGCGAGCGTTTCAAGGCCGGGGTCGCCGGCAACATCGACGTGATCACCGCACAGGCGGGCCTGATTCGCGCCCGCGATACCGAGATCGACGCCCGCTTCGCCGCCGCGACCGCCCGGATCTCCCTGGCGCGCGCCGCCGGCGTCGCCCGGACGCTTCATTAACCGCACACACCGATGAGTGACGACATGGCTACGACGTTCGAACGCGAGACGACCCCAGCTGCCGCCCGGCCCGCGCGGCCTGCACCCGTGGCGAAACCGGGCGGCAACAAGCGCACAGTCTTCATCATCATGGGCGTCGTTCTGCTCGGGCTGGTGGCCGTGGGGGTCCGACGCTGGATCTACGGGCTCAGCCACGTGTCGACCGACAACGCCCAGGTGGACGGGCACATCATCCCGATCCTCCCGAAGGTGGGGGGCTACGTGATCGAGGTGCGGACCGACGAGAATCGTGCGGTGAAAGCAGGCGACACGCTCGTGGTGCTGGACGACCGGGACTACAAGGCGCGGCTCGCACAGGCCGAAGCCGACCTCGCCGTGGCGCTCGCGGGAGTGAGCAATCGGGCGCGGGTGGGCCAGGCGGAGGCGCAGGTGGCGCAAGCGCAGGCGAACGCCGAGAAGGCGCATGCCGATCTCGAGCGCATCAAGCCGCTGGCGGAAAAGGACATCGTGCCGAAGCAGGCGCTCGACGCCGCCGACGCGGCGGCGCGCGCGGCGGACGCGGCCCTGGCGGCGGCGCAGGCTGCGCTGCTCGGCGCGGACGCCCGGGTGGCGGCGGCCCGTGCCGCGCGCGACCAGGCGGCGCTCAACCTCTCCTACACGCGGATCATCGCGCCGGCGGAGGGTGTGGTGAGCAAGAAGAGCGCGGAGCTCGGTCAGCTGGTGCAACCGGGCCAGCCGCTCATGAGCCTGGTACCGCTCGGCGACGTATGGGTGACGGCGAACCTGAAGGAGACGCAGATGGTCGACGTCACCCCGGGCGACCCCGTGGACTTCACCGTCGACGCGTACGGGAGCCGCCACTTCAGCGGGCATGTGGAGAGCTTGTCGCCCGCGACCGGGGCCCGATTCTCGCTCCTGCCCCCTGACAACGCGACCGGGAACTTCACCAAGGTCGTGCAGCGCGTCCCGGTCCGAATCCGGCTCGACGGCAAGAACGATCCCACGCGGCCCCTGCGTCCGGGGATGAGCGTGGCCGTGACCATCCAGACCAAGTAACCAGCCGTGGCCACCGCCGCATTGCCGGCGCTCGGAGGAGCCGCCGACGCCGACCGGTACAAGTACCGCTACATCATCGCGATCACGGTGTCGCTGGCGTCCGTGCTCGAGTTGTTGGACACGAGCATCGTGAACGTGGCGATCCCCCACATGATGGGGAATCTCGGCGCCACGCTGGACGAGATCGCCTGGGTGTCCACCGGCTACATCGTGGCGAACGTGATCATCCTGCCGATCACCGGCTGGCTGTCGGCGTTCTTCGGGCGCCGGCGCTACTTCGGGGGATCGATCGCGATCTTCGTCGTCTCGTCGTTCTTCTGCGGTAACGCGCATTCGCTCATCGCACTCGTGTTCTGGCGGATCATCCAGGGATTGGGGGGCGGCGCGCTGCTCTCCACCTCGCAGGCGATCCTGTACGAGGAGTTTCCCCGCGAGGAGTACGGCACGGCGATGGCGATCTTCGGCGTCGGCGTCATGGTGGGGCCCACCCTGGGGCCGACGCTCGGCGGCTACATCACCGACGCGTTCGGCTGGCCGTGGATCTTCTACATCAACATCCCCATCGGCATGCTGGCGCTCGCCCTGTCGCTCAGCTTCATCCAGAACTCGCGGTTCCAGCAGAAGGCGGAGCGCGTCGATTACGTCGGCCTGCTGCTGCTCGCGGCCGGCGTCGGCACGCTCCAGGTGATGCTCGAGCGGGGCGAGCGGCTCGACTGGTTCGACTCGCGCGAGGTCACCACGTACGCCGTGATCAGCGCCCTGTCGCTCATCGCCTTCGTGTGGCACGAGCTCACGGCGGAGCACCCGGTCGTGGATCTCCGGATTCTGAAGAGCCGGCAGCTGGCGGTGGGAGTCGTGTTCGGCGGGGTGCTAGGGATCTGTCTCTACGCCACGGTGTTCGTGCTGCCCGTGTATCTCCAGAACCTCCAGAACTTCACGGCGGAACAGACCGGCTTCGTCATTCTTCCCGGTGCGCTCGCGAGCGCGGTCACCATGGCCACGATGGGCCGTACCGCCGGCAAGTTCGACGCGCGCCTGTCCATCCTTGCCGGCGTGTCCATTTTCGCGCTGTCCATGTGGAAGCACGCCCACTTCACGACCGACAGCGGCATGTCCGACTTCTTCTGGCCGCTGATTTTCCGCGGCGTCGGGCTCGGGCTGATCTTCGTCCCGCTCACGAACCTGGCCCTGGCGGACCTGCCCATGAGCAAGATCCCGAACGGCACCGGGCTCTTCAACCTCATGCGCCAGCTCGGCGGCAGCGTGGGCATCGCCATTTCAGCCACGCTGGTCCAGCGGTTTACGGCGATCCACCGCGCGGACCTGATCGCCAACGTGACGCAGTACAGCGAGGTCGCGCGTGAGCGCCTCGCCGGCATCGTGGCGCGGCTCGTCGCGACGGGCACGCCGTCGGCGCTCGCCGATGCGAAGGCGCTGGCGATCGTGAACGGCCAGGTCACCCGGCAGGCGCTGATGCTCTCGTTCGAACAGCTGTTCCTCTTGTTCGGCGCCTGCTTCGTGCTGTCGCTGCCGCTGCTGCTGTTGATGCACAAGAGCAAGGGGATGCCGGGCGGGGCGGGGGCGCATTGAACTGAGGGTTGTACGACGCCACGACGCCACGACGCCACGACACCACGTTGCAAGACACCAAGAGGGGAGCCACGGTGAGCAAGGACAAGAAGGTGTGCGTGGGAGATGTTGCGCCGGATTTCACGCTGCCCGACCAGTGGGGCAAGCCGATTCGGCTGCGTGACGTGCTCGGCAAGAAGACGGTGGTGCTCTACTTCTATCCGAAGGACCAGACCCCCGGGTGCACGCTCGAGGCGCGCGCGTTCCGCGACAGCTACGAGCAGTTCAGCGCCCAAGACGCGCAGGTGGTCGGGGTGAGCTCCGATTCCGTGCGCTCGCACCGGCGGTTCGCCCAGCGCCACAACCTGCCGTTCCTGCTGCTTTCGGATGCTGACGGGGCCGTACGGCGGCTGTACGGTGTCGAGAAGACCCTGGGGCTCCTGCCGGGCCGGGTCACCTACGTGATCGACCGGACCGGCGTGGTGCGGCATGTGTACTCATCCCAGCTGCGCGCGACGCGCCACCCGCGGGAAGCCTTGATGGTGCTCGCCGCGCTGGGAGGGCACGGAGCCTAGACCACCTCCGCCATCGCGGCCGTCACGAGGAGCGCCCGGATAATGCCGAGCGCTCCTTCGACGTTTTCATACCATTCGGTCGCGAGATGCGCGTCGCCTGCCTTGCCGCCCGCGCCGAGGGCAATGGCGGGGATCCCGAGGGCGATCGGCACGTTCGCGTCGGTCGACGCGCTCGCCAGCTCGGCGTCGCGGCCCAGCGCGCGATTGGCGGCCACCGCCGCCTGGACCAGCGGGTGGACGCGCGCGGTCATGCCGGACGGCCGGTCGCCCAGGAGCTGGATCTCGACGCGCAGCGGCGGCGAGCCCGCCGTGCGGCGGCGGTTCTCATCGTCGGCCGCGCGGTCGAGCGCCGCGCGCACCGTGACGTCCAGCTGCGCCAGGGCGCGGGGATCCTCGCTCCGGAGGTCCAAGTCGAACCACGCCTCCTGCGGAATCGAGTTGAGGCCGGTGCCGCCGCCCAGCCGCACCACGGCGCAGGTGGTGCGCGGGGTCTGCTGGGTGGGGGGGGGGAGGTCGGCGAGCAGCGCGGCGGCGCGCCCCACGGCGTTCGCGGGATTGGCGACGCCGAACGCCGCCCACGAGTGGCCGCCCGGCCCGCGGAACGTCACGTGATACCGCTTGGAGCCGAGGGCGCGATGGATCACGCGATCGAGCCCCGCGCCGTCCAACGCAATGAATGCAACCGGCTTCCCGTTTCCCGTTTCCCGATTCCCGTTCAACAAGTACTTCACCCCCCGCAAGTCCCCTGACCCTTCTTCTCCGACCGTCGCCGTAAACAGGATGGGCCGTGTCGCCGGCACGCGAGCCGCGACCATCGCCTCCGCCACCGCAACCAGCGCGGCCAGGCCGCGCGCGTTGTCCGAAATCCCCGGACCCTCGAGCCGCTGGCCGCGCCGCTCCACGGCGACGTTCACCTCGGCCCCGAACACCGTGTCGAGATGTGCGGCCAAGACGACTGGACCTACAACGGACCTTTCCCCGTTCTTCCCGAACCATCCGTGCACATTCCCTGCGTGATCGACTGCCACGTCGGACAGCCCGATCTCGCGGAACAGCTCCGCCACGTGCGCGGCGCGCCGGCCTTCCGCGCCGGTGGGCGCAGGGATGGCGGAGAGCACCGCCTGGCGGGCGAGCGTCACCTCGTCGGTGCGCTCGATATGATGGCGCGCCGCGCGAATGCGCTCGTGCGCGAGCAGGCGAGAGATGGCGTGATCCACGGCTCTTGACACTAACCCGCTTGACGGTGGGGGGCGAGTGGGTGAACACTTGCTCATGGACGAGCGCGAGCTGATCTACGACTGGAACCGCGCGGGCGGGGCGGCAGCCTTCGACTGGTCCCGCGCCCGCGTGGACCTGAACGACGAGACGCTGCGCGACGGCCTGCAGTCCCCCTCCGTGCACGACCCCGCGCTCGAGGTCAAGAAGCGGCTGCTCCACCTGATGGCGGACCTGGGCATCGTGGCGGCCGACATCGGCCTGCCGGGGGCGGGCCCGCGGGTGGTGGAGCAGGTGCGGGCGCTCGCCACGGAGATCCGGAACGCCAAGCTGCCCCTCGCCCCGAACTGCGCCGCGCGCACCGTGATCGCGGACGTCGAGCCGATCGTGCGCGTGGTCCAGGAGGTGGGCATCACGATCGAGGCCGCGACGTTCATCGGCTCGTCGCCGATCCGGCAGTACGCCGAGGACTGGACCCTCGATCGCATCGTCCAATCCACGGTCGAGGCGGTGACCTACGCCGTGAAGCACGGCCTCCCGGTCATGTATGTCACCGAGGACACGACCCGCGCGAAGCCCGAGGCGCTCAAAGCACTCTACGGGGCGGCGATCGACTGCGGGGCGACACGCATCTGCCTCGCGGATACCGTCGGGCATGCCACGCCGGATGGCGTGCAGGCCTTAGTGCAATTCGTGAAGAAAGAGATCGTCAAGAAGAACCGCGTGAAGATCGACTGGCACGGGCACCGCGACCGCGGCCTCGGGCTGATTAACTGCCTCGCGGCGATCGAGGCAGGTGTGGACCGGGTGCACGGCACGGCGCTCGGGGTGGGGGAGCGGGTGGGGAACGCGGAGATGGACCTCCTGATCGTGAACTTGAAGCTCCTG
The DNA here is from genome assembly GCA_003220905.1 of Gemmatimonadota bacterium. Classification (GTDB taxonomy): domain Bacteria; phylum Gemmatimonadota; class Gemmatimonadetes; order Gemmatimonadales; family GWC2-71-9; genus AG41. The sequence goes on from QHTS01000221.1 coordinate 6,834, forward strand.
GGCGCGCATCACCACGACATCTCGAAGCTGCCGGAATACTGCCGGCTGGTGGCGAACGCAGTGGGTGTGCCGATCGCCGTGAACTACCCGGTGATGGGGGAGGACGCGTTCCGCACCGGCACGGGCGTGCACGCGGCGGCCATCATCAAGGCCAAGAAGAAGGGGCACGCGTGGCTCGCCGACCGCGTCTACAGCTCCGTGCCGGCGCAGGAGTTCGGGCTCGAGCAGAAGATCGAGATCTCGCCGGTATCGGGGCTCTCCAACGTGAAGTACTGGCTCGAGACCCACGGCTACGACCCGGAGGACGAGGCGGCGTGCCGCGCGCTGTTCGAGGCGGCGAAGCGCACCGACCGCGTGCTGTCGGACGAGGAGTGCCACCGGCTGCTCAAGCAGGCGGCATGGCGGTAGCGCCGTTTCGGGAGATCGAGCGATCCTACTTTGATCTGCGCTGGCACCTCGATCCCGTGGGCGCCACGCAGGCGGGGGTGAAGACGTACGACGACCGATACGGGCGCTTCAGTCCGAGCGCCCTCGCCCCGCACCTCGCCGCGCTCAAGTCCATCGCCGTCGCCCTCGAAGAGACCACCGCCGACCAGCTGGAAGACGAAATCGACCGCACGGCGCTCCTGAACGAGATCCGGGTGACGCTGCAGCGCTTCGAGCGCGAGCGCCCGCAGGCGAAGAACCCCGGGTTCTGGCTGTCGCACCTGCTCGGGGGGCTGCACTTCCTGCTGGGCCGGCGCGACCGGACGCCCGAGGAGCGAGCGGTCTCGCTGGCCGGCCGGCTGGAGGACGTGCCGCGACTGCTCGACGATGCCCGCGCCGCCCTGGTCGAGCCCGTGCGGGTGTTCGTGGAGACGGCGCTGCGCATCAACGAGGGCGGGCTGGCGCTCGTGCGGGAGGTCGGGGCCGGGCTGGGAGAGCGCGTCGCGGCGGCGGCGGATGCGGCGGCCGCGGCGATGGCCGCGTTCGCCCACGACCTGGAGCGCTGGCTCGAGGGCGCGTCCGACCAGTTCGCGCTGGGCGAGGAGGACTTCAACTTCCATCTCCACTACGAGCACGCGTTGCGGGACACGGCGCCGGAGCTGTGGCGCTACGGGCTGCACCTCAAGGAAGAGATCGAGGCGGACCTGGGGGCCCGAGCGGCGCGGCTCGATAAGGGCAAGAGCTGGCACGACGTCGCGGACCGGTTGCGCGCGGACCATCCGCCCGCGAGCGCGCTCGTGGACGCGTACGCGGCGGAGATGGCGCGGGCGCGCGACTTCGTGGGCACGCGCGGCCTGGCGTCGATCCCGGACGCTCCGCTCGACGTCGTGCCGACCCCGGCGTTCATGCGCCCGGTGATCCCGTTCGCGGCCTATGACAGCCCCGGCGCCTACTCGCGCGACCGCACCGGCTGGTTCTACGTCACCCTTCCCGATCCGGCGCTGCCGCCGAGCGCGCAGGAGCGCATCCTGCGCGACCACTGCCGCTACGAGGTCGGGGTCACGGCGCTGCACGAAGGCTATCCCGGCCACCACCTGCAGCTGGTACACGCACAGCAGCAACCCTCGGACACCCGCAAGATCGTGTGGACGCCGCTCACCGTCGAAGGCTGGGCGCTGTACTGCGAGGACATGATGGGGGAGGAGGGGTTCTACCGCTCCGAAGAGGAGCAGTTCTTCCAGCGTGTACACCTGCTGTGGCGCGCGGCGCGGATCCTGCTCGACGTGGGGCTGCACACGCGGGGCATGACGTTCGAGCAGGGGGTGGAGTACCTCACCACGCACCTGCGCGTGGACCGCGCCAACGCGGAGGCGGAGGTGCGCCGCTATTGCGCCGAGCCGGCCCAGCCGCTGTGCTACGCGGTGGGACGGCGCGAGATCCTCGAGCTGCGGAAAGACTTCCGCGCCGCGCGGGGCAAGGCCTTCACGCTGCGCGGCTTCCACGACGCCTTGCTCCGCTACGGCGGTCTCCCCGTCACGCTGATCCGCTGGGGCCTCGGCCTCAATGCATAGGGGCGCCGTCCCGGCGGCCCCGTCCCAGCGGCTACCACGACAGGTCAAGCTGTTCGGCTGGGTCTCCTTCCTGAACGATTTCGCGAGCGAGATGATCTACCCGTTGCTCCCGGCGTTCGTGACGGGGATCCTGGGCGGGGGGGCGCAGGCGCTCGGCGCGCTCGACGGGGCGGCCGAGTTCGCGGCGGCTTTCGTGAAGCTCGGGGCGGGGCGGTTGGCCGACCGGGTGCCCCTGCGCGGGCCCATGATCGTGCTGGGGTATTTCATCGCCGTGGTGGTCCGGCCCGTCATCGCCGTCACGGGCGCGGCGTGGCAGGTGATCGGGCTGCGCGTGGTCGATCGGCTGGGGAAGGGGCTCCGCACGCCGCCGCGCGACGCGGTCATCGCCGACGTCACGCCGGCGGAGCTGCGAGGGCGCGCCTTCGGATTGCAGCGCGGCATGGATCACGCGGGAGCGGTGCTGGGGCCGGTGCTCGCCTGGTGGCTCCTCGCGTCCGGGAGCGCGAACGTGCGCACGGTCATCGGGGCGAGCGTGGCGCCCGGAGTTCTGGTTCTCCTGCTCGCGATCTGGGCGGTGAGAGACGGGGGACGACGGGGGACGACGGGGGAAGACGGCGAACGGGTCGGTGCGCCTTCCCCGTCCTTCCCCGTCCTGCCCCGTCCTGCCCCGTCCGCTCCCCTTGTCGCCATCTCTCTCTTCTATCTCCTCCGCATGCCCGACACCCTGATCATCCTGCGTTCCCAGGAGCTGGGCGTTCCAGTGGCGATCGTGCCGCTGTTATGGGCCGCGGTGCACGTAGTGCGATCGTCCTCGAGCTTCCTCGGGGGGGCGGCGAGCGACCGGCTGGGGCCCGGGCGGACGATGTGGGCGGGATGGCTCGTGTACGCCGTGCTCGCGGCCGGGATGGCACGCGCGGGCACAGCGGCGGCGGCCTGGGGGCTGTTTCTGGCGCTGGGCCTCGTGTCGGGACTGACGGAGAGTCCCGAGCGGGCACTGGTGGCGCGGCTCGCTGGCGCGCGCCAGGGGAGCGGGTTCGGCGCGTACCACGGCATCACCGGGTTCGCGGCGCTCGTGGGAGGCGTGGCGTTGGGCGGGGTGTTCCAGCGGTACGGAGCGGCGACCGCGTTCCTCGCGAGTGCGGCGGGGGGAGTCGCACTGGTGCTGGCCTGGCCCGTCCTGGCTCGAGCGGCTTGGCGCGAGTAATTCTGTTTCTCTCGGGTCAGATCGGCAACGTGCCGGGCACCCGCCAGCTCGCGGACACGGGGATCGCGGGCCAGACGCGGCAAGCGCTCGACAACATCACGGCCGTGCTCACCTCCGCGGGGAGCTCGCTCGACCGCGCGGTGAAGTGCACGGTGTTCCTCGCGGACATCAAGGACTACGCGGCGATGAATATTGTCTATGCGACGTATTTCCCGAAGGATCCGCCCGCGCGCTCCATGGTGGCCGGGAGCGGGCTCGCGTTGGGCGCGCGGGTGGAGATCGAGTGTCTGGCAGTGGCGGGGAGTTAGGCCAGCCGGAGGAGCCCGAGCAGAGTCACGAGGAGCGTTGCCGACAAGAGGACGGTGAGGCGCGTGAGGCGGCCCTCGACCATGCCGATGCGTCCGATGAGCCCGCCCTCGAGCACGCCGATCCTTGCCAAGAGCCGTCCTTCCAGCATCGCGAGCCCGGCGTGCAGCTCGGCCTTCACTTCGGTGATCCGCTGCTCGAGCTTCGCGTCGAGCTGGGCTGTGCGCTGCTCGAGCTTCGCGTCGAAACGCGCGAAGTTGAGCTCGTTCAGGTCGCGTAACTCGCCGCGGTAGGTCGTGTCCACCTGGTCCTAAAGGACTCCCTTCGGTCGTTTAGGGGCGATAATCAAATCCGTGCGGGAGGGCACGCCTCGTTGCGCGACAGTGGCGCTCCAGCGGGCCCGGAGCGCAGCTGTTGGTGTCTTTGCTCACTGACACGCACCCTCGAGATCTCCGTGGGCGAGGTGGTCACCGGCGGACAGATAGCCGATTGAAATGCTCTTGGCCTTGGCGGGATTGCCGGGCGGCCGGTGGCAGATCGTGATCTTTTCCTTGAACAAGAGGGCCCGGGGCCCGGATATGCCGCCCGTGCCGGTCGGCACGAACGCGCCGAGGAACGCCCCGGTGTGCCCGTCGTAGCGCAGGACGCTACCATTGCCATTGTTCTCGGCGCTGGCCACGTACAGGTTGCCGTCGGGGCCGAAGACGAGGCCGACGGGGACGATCAGCCCGCCGCTGCCCGCCGACACGAACACGTCGATGAACGCGCCGGTGGTGCCGTCAAAGCGAAGCACGGTGTTCTTGGTCGTGCTGCCGACGTACAGGTTGCCGTCGGGCCCAAAGACGAGACCCGAGGGAGCATCCAGCCCGCCGCTCCCCGCCGGCACGAACGCGTCCATGAATGCTCCCGTGCTCCCGCTGAAACGTAGGATGCGGTGAGTCGCCTGGCTCGCGACATACAGGTTGCCGTCGGGCCCGAACACAAAGAACTGCGGATCACCGGGCTGAGTCATGCCACCGGCGCCTGGCGCGACAAACACGCCGAGGAACGCCCCTGTAAGCCCGTTGTAGCGGCGGATGGCCGTGCCGCCCTGCGCCACGTTTCCGACATCGCCGACGTAGAGGTTCCCGTCGGGGCCGAACACCACGACGAGGGGGCGCCGCAGCCCGCCGCTGTTACCGGGAACGAACACGTCCATGAATTCGCCCGTGACACCGTCGTAGCGGAACACGCCACGGTCCGTGAGCGCGACACCCAAGAGATTGCTCACGTACAGATTCTCGTCGGGACCGAATACCATGCAGCAGGGCCCGAGGAGCGGATTACCCGTCGGGCCGCTCCCCTCCGGGACGATCGCGTCGATGAACGCCCTGGTTCCGGCGTTATAACGCAGAATGCCGTTTCCCGCGCGAGGGGCGGGATTCGCGAGGTTGCCGACCAGGAGCGCGGCTTCGCTCGTGGACTCGCCCGTGAGGGACGCGCGCAGCCCGCCGGGTGCCGCCGGATGCGTATCCGGCTCCATCCTGCATGCGGCGAGCAGGACGCCGACGCTCAGCGAAACGACACGGCTTCCTCCCCGATTCATGGTTCCCCCTTCCCGTTCACGGTGCGCGTGGACATCCAGATGTCCAGGCTCGGAAGACCGTTTGGCGCTGACACACTACCCGGCCGATTGGAGGTAAAGACGAGCGTTCGGCCGTCGAAGGACAGACTCGGCTGTTGCTCGAAGGCGGCGGAATTGAGCGGTGCTCCCGGATTCTCTGGCGTAGACCACGGGTCGTTCGCGTTGCCGCGCGTGGACACCCAAAGATCGGCTAGACCCAGTCCGCCGGCTGGGGCACCTCGATGGAACCAGATTTCCTTCCCATCGGTGCGGACCGCCGGGGCTGCGTCGTTGGCCGTCGGGTGGTTGAGTTCCGAGAGGAACACTGCGGGCCCAGCGGTCGCACCGTTCCGCGTGACGGGCGCAGCGTACAGGTCCTGCCCCTGTGTGCCAGCCGGTCCTCGAGTGAAATACAGCTCTGCACCTCCGGGTTCGGCACTCTGTTGGTAATGCGGCGCGTTCTCATCCCCGGCCGTGTTCACATCGGGTCCGAGCATCTCAGGCGGCCCCCAGTCAAAGTCGTCATGTGTGTTGGTTCGCCGTGACACGTAGATGTCGTTTCCCCCGGCTCCGGGGCGGTTGCTGAAGAAGAACAACTGGTGCCCGTCGATGGACAACGCGGGTCCGTTCTCGATGAAGGTGGTATTGATGATTGGCCCCAGGCTCACCGGCGGTTCCCAATCACACTCTCGGCAAGCGCGCTGGGAGACCCAGATGTCGGGGTCACCCGTCCGGTCCGACTGGAAGTAGAGGCTGAGCTCGTCCGGGGAGAGGGTGGCTTGCGCCTCCGCTGCACCCGTATTGATCGCCGTCAGATTCACCGGTGTGGACCACTCGGAGTTGGCGAAGGACATGGTCTCCAGCCTGATCCCGACCGGAGCGGACTCTGATTCGCACGCCACCAGGAGCGTGAAGGAGACGAGTGACACCAGCTTGGCGATGGACACGGGTTTCATGGGACCTCCTCGCTAATTCCCGTTGACCGTGCGGGTGGACATCCAGATGTCGAATCCACCGAGACCGCCACGCAGCGGTCCGGCAATGAACAGCAGCGTGCGGCCGTCGTGCGACAGGTCCGGCTGGAACTCGGCGAACCCCGTGTTGACCGGTAGACCCAGGTTCACCGGCGCCGACCAGGCCTCATGGGTGGTGCGTCGGGTGGAGACCCAGATATCGAACGCATTGGCGCCACCAGGAGTCAGGGGGCGACCGGAGTTGAACAGGATCTCCTTTCCGTCTGCGCGCACCGTGACGAATCCGTCGGGGCGCCCGGGATAGCTCAGCTCCGACACGAGCACTGCGGGTCCGCGCGTCTCACCGTCCCGCGTCACCGGAGCGACGTAGATGTCGGTGGTCGCACCGTTGTCGAGCCCCCGGAAGAAGTACAGGTTGTCGGGCCCGTCCTCCGCGCTTTGTGAGTAGAACGGCCCCGACTCGTGGAGCGCCGTGTTCACATCGGGGCCGAGCGGCGTGGCTGGTCCCCAGCCGAGGTCGTCCTTCGGGTCCGCGCGACGCGAGACGTAGATGTCGTGGATCCCCGGCGTACCGCCTCGGTCGCTGGCGAAGAAGAGCAGGTGCCCGTCCGCTGAAAGAGCGGGTGCGATGTCGTTTCTCGGCGTGTTCACCACGGGCCCGAGGTTCACGGCCGTTTCCCACTGACCGTGGGTGGACGCTCGTTGAGCGACCCAGAGGTCGAAGTTGTCCATGCACCCGGTCGTCGACACGAGGTTTCCGAGTCCGCCCGGGCGGTCGGAGAGGAAGTACAGGCTGAGCTCGTCCTTGGACATGGTCGGGGTCTGGTCCTGGCACCGCGAATTGACCGGCGCGGGGAGGGGCGCGGGCTGCGACCACTCGGAGTTCGCGAAGGACATGGCGCGGATGCCCAGGACGCGATCATCCGCTGCGCCGGACTCTGCTCGACAGCCGGCGAGGATGACGAGGGGGAGCAGATAGGCGAGTCTGCAGGTGGGTGCGGTTATCACGAGGCGTCCTCTTCCTGTGCCGAGATGCGGGCGCGGACAAAAGACAAGAAACCGGCCGAGCGGGTCCGCCCACTCAGCCGGTTTCGCGATTGGCTCCCCTCGAGGCATTGGCGAGCGTGCGACAGCGCGCCTCGGGGTTCATAGCATCTGAGTGTGACTCAATCTGCGCCGGCACGGACGCGTGTCAATCGTCCCCTTCCCCTTCACTTCTCTCATCACTCACAGCTCGTCGCGTCGGTTCCAGCAATTTGTGCCAGGGCGAACGGCAGGAACGCCGACGTCGCCGCGCCCGCCTCCACCACCACGGCGTCGCCACTCCCCGGCCCGGCTCCCGACGGCCCGCTGGCCGATCCCCACCAGTTGCAACGCGCAGGCCGGCCTGGGCGTTGCCCTCGATGTCGTTGAAGCGCACGGTGATCGGCGCTGCGGCCGGGAGCCCGCGCAGGCTGCCCACCCAGATGCCCGCGGGCACCACCCGGCCCGACGCTAGGGCACACGGCTGAACCACGCCGAGGACTCGGTTACGCTCGATGCGTCCCCCAAAGGACTCGTAGTTGATGGCGCTCGACGCCAGGCACGAGTGGGTGCTGTTCCGAATCGTGTTCCCCACGACGTTCACTACTCCTGTCGCGGTGAAGGGAGGGCGGGGGGAGGGAAGGGGCGCGGCGGGGCCTACGAGAATGGACCCCGCCCGGCCGATCGGATAGCACTCGTCGAGGTCGTTGCCCAGGATATCCGCGTTCGTCTCGCCTCCCAGGTCGAGGCGCGGCCGCACGAAGACGCAAGCGCCTCCGGTGCGACGAA
>QHTS01000222.1 GCA_003220905.1 Gemmatimonadota bacterium
CGACGGCCGTCGGGCCCTTGGCCTGGTGGGGCCCCTCGCCGTCGGTGTACGCGGTGCCCGCGATGTCGAGGTGCACCCAGGGATATCCCTCCACGAATTCTCGCAGGAACCACCCGCCCGCGATCGATCCCGCCCCCCGCCCGCCCGAGTTCTTCACGTCCGCGATGTCCGACTTGAGCAGGTCGCGGTACTCGTCCCACAGCGGCAGCGGCCAGCAGCGCTCCCCGGCCCGCTCCCCCGCCTCACGCACCTCGGCCAGCAAGGCCTCGTCGTTCCCCATCGCGCCGATCGCCACCTGGCCGAGGGCGACCACCACGGCGCCCGTGAGCGTCGCGATGTCGATCACCGCCGCTGGCTTGAAGCGCCGGACGTACGACAGCGCGTCGCACAGAATCAGGCGTCCCTCGGCGTCGGTATTGATGATCTCGATCGTCTTGCCGAAATGGCTCTTCACGACATCGCCCGGTTTCAGGGCGTGGCCGGAGGGGAGGTTTTCGGTGGCGGGGATGAGGCCCACGACATTGACCTTCGGCTTGAGCAGCCCGAGCGTCTCGAAGGTGCCGAGCACGGCCGCCGCGCCGGACATGTCGAACTTCATGTCCTCCATGTTCTGCGCGGGCTTGATCGAGATGCCGCCCGAATCGAAGGTGACGCCCTTGCCGACGAGCGCCACCGGGGGCGCGTCACCGGCGCCGCGATGCTCGAGCACGATAAAGCGCGGCTCCTGGTCGCTGCCCTGGGCCACGGCGAGCAGCGCCCCCATCCCTTCCTGTTGCAGCTTCGCCCGGTCGAACACAGTGAGGGTGAAGCCGTGCTGATCGGCGAGCTGCTTCGCCCGCTCCGCCAGATAGCTCGGCGTGCACACGTTGCCCGGGAGCATTTGTAGCTGGCGCGTGAGCCGGTGCCCCGCCGCGACGGCGTCGCCCACCCGCTCGCCGGCCGCCACCTCTTGCATCTCTTTTTGATCGCACACGAGGGTGACGCCCTCGACCTCGGGCTTCGGCTCGTCGGGCGTGGCTTTGAGCTCGGTGAACGCCCAGGCGCCTTGCGACGCGCCCTCGACCGCCGTCTGGCCCAGATCTCGGGCCGACACGCCGTTTCGCGCCTCGGGGGCGACGGCGAAGACGAGCTGCTTGGCGCCGAGCGCGCGCGCCCGCTTGGCCGCGACCGCGGCCGCGCGCCGGATCGAGTTGCGGGTGACCTCGCCCGGCTTCCCCACGCCGACGAGCAGGACGCGCTGCGACTTGGCGGCGCCCGGGTAGAGCAGCGTCGTCTCGTCGCGTTTTCCCTTGAAGTCACCGCTCGTGATGGCGCGCGCCACGACGCCGCCCGCCGCGCGGTCCAAGTCGGCGAGCGAAGCGGGAACGACGCTCCCCTGCGCGAGGGCGACGGCGAGGAGCGGCGTGTCGACCTGGGAGAGCGGCGCGCTGGCGACGCCGCTGGTCATCTTAGACATGCTCGATTATGCACTCGGCAAAAGCCGAGGTCGAGACCTCGGTCGCGCCGGGCAACAGCCGCGCGAGATCGTACGTGACGCGGCGCGCCCGGATCGCCCCGCCGAGCCCACGCGTGATCGCCGTCGCCACGTCGTTCCACCCGAGCTCCTCGAACATCATCGCGCCCGACAGGATCACGCTCCCCGGGTTCACTTTGTCCTGCCCCGCGTACTTGGGTGCGGTGCCGTGGGTCGCTTCGAACACCGCGTACCCGTCGCCCACGTTGCCCCCCGGCGCGAGCCCGAGCCCGCCCACCTGGGCCGCCGCGGCGTCCGAGAGCAAGTCGCCGTTCAGGTTGGGCGCGGCAATCACCGAGTACTCGTCGGGGCGGAGCACGAGCTGCGCGAACATGGCGTCGGTAATGCGATCCTTCATCACCACCCTTCCCCCATCCCCCTTCCCTGTTCCCGCGTCTGCCTCAGGTATGGTTTTCTCACCGAACCGCTCGCGCGCAATTTCGTACCCCCACTCCCGGAACCCGCCCTCGGTGAACTTCATGATGTTGCCTTTGTGAACGAGCGTGACCGACCGACGACCGGCGCGCAGCGCGTACTCGATGGCCTTCGCGACCAAGCGCTGGGAGCCGAACTTGGACATCGGCTTGATGCCGATCGCGCTCCCGGGACGGATCTTGGCGCCGAACCGCTCGGTGAGGAACCCGATCACGGCATCGGCTTCGGAGCTGCCGGCCCGGTACTCGATCCCGGAGTACACGTCCTCGATGTTCTCGCGGAAGATCACCACGTCGAGCTTCTGCGGCTCGCGCATCGGGCTGGGCACCCCCTCGAAGTAGCGCACCGGCCGGATGCAGGCGTACAGGTCCAGCACCTGGCGCAGCGTGACGTTGAGGGACCGGATCCCCCCGCCGACGGGAGTGGTCAGCGGGCCTTTGATGGCCACACGGTGCGTCCGGATGGCGTCCAGGGTGGCATCGGGAAGCCAGTTCCCGACCTGCTTGAAGGCTTTCTCTCCGGCCAGCACTTCGAGCCAGTCGATCCGGCGTGTGCCGCGCGAGACCTGCTCGACCACGGCGTCGAACACCCGCCGGGCGGCGCGCCAGATATCGGGCCCGGTGCCGTCGCCCTCGATGAAGGGGATAATCGGATGGTTCGGCACCACCCAGCGACCGTCGCGGTATTCGATGCGCTCGCCCATGGCCAGGCAGTCTACACGGCCCGGCGGGGGTTGCGCCAGGCGAAACCGCGGCCGTACACTTGGGGCGATGGGTCGCACACCTCGGCTGATCCTGTTCACGCTCGCGGCGGCTTGCTGGCTCGCGGCGGGACCCGGTGGTGCGACCCTGCAGGGCGTGTTGGCGTGCCGTCATCATGCCACGCACCAGTCGCACCCGGGCCACCGCGGGGCGCCTGCGGACGGCCCGTGCTTCTGCGGCGAGATGACCGGTAGCGCGGACCTCGTCCTCTCGGTGGCCGTCCCGGCGCCGCTGCCCGCGTCGCCCGCGATCGCGATGCCGGAGCAGGCCTTGATCGACCCGTCCCTCTTCCCGCTTCCCCCTTCCCCGTCGTTCAGCCCCACCCCTCCCCCTCCGAACGGCCTCGGCTGACCTGACGCGTTAGCCACCTACAACTCGGAGGATTGTATGCGCAGTGCGCTTTGGAGCGCTCTGCTCTGCGGCGTTGGGATGAGCGCCGCTGCGCAGCAGCGGGCCGTGACGTTCGAAGAGCCGCCACCCGTCTCCATCACGGGCTTCGCGGTCGGACGAGCCGACTACGATCGTGTCGCTCGCAGCAATTCGTTCACGGCTGGGAAGATCGGCGTGAGCTTGTTCAAGCCGGTGGGCGACGCCTATCTGTTCGCGCAGCTCACGACGGCGCTCGAGGACGGCGCGTCGTCCACGGAGATCGACAACTTCCTCGTCAGCTGGACGCCGCACACTGCGAACAAGTGGTCCCTGGCGTTCGGCCGGTTCGACGCACCCATCGGCTTCGAACGCGATGACGAGCCCCTCAACCTGATTCCCACCAATTCGTTCACCTTCACCTATGCCCGCCCCCGCAAGCTCACGGGCGTGCAGGTCCACTACACCACTTCGTCGCGAGTCGACGTGTGGGGGGTGGTCGCCAACGGCTGGGACGTGACGGTGGACAACAATCGCGGCAAGACAGGGCTGGCCAGAATCCAGTGGATCCCGATCCCCTGGGTCACGCTCGGCTTCACCGGTGTGTACGGACCCGAGCGGGACTCGAGCGATGCGAACCAGCGGTCGCTGTTCTCGAGCGACCTCACCATTGACCGGGGACGCTTGATCGTGGGCGCCGAAGCCAACGTCGGGCGGGAGCAGCAGAGCGGCGGCAATCCTTCGTGGCGCGGAGCTGCGGTGACGGCATTCCTGAAGATGAGCCGCCAGGTCGGCTTGACCGCGCGGTACGATCAAATGGAAGACTCCGACGGCCTGCTCACGGGGACGCCGCAGATCCTGCGCTCGGTCACCGTCGGCCCGATGTGGTACTTCTCGAACGCCCGCGCGGGAATCTTCAGCAACATCGAGCACACGCGGTTCCATCTCCCGCAAATCGCGCTGCGCGCCGCCGTCCGGGCCGACTGGTCGTCCACGCCGTTCTTCACCGATGCCACCGGGGCGCCGCAGAGCTCGAACACAAAAGGCGTGCTCGAGCTTGTCTACGTGTTCTAGGGGGGAGGCCATCCATGCTGTACGACTTGCGACGCGCCGACGTCCGCATCAAGTGGCTCGTGACCGGCCTGCTCGCCACGTTGGGGCTCTCCTATGTGTTCGGGGCGGTGATGGTCGCGCTGTACGCGGGCTTCACGCCCCAGAGCGTGGCGGCGACGTACGCGGGTTCAGAGATGTCGATGCCGATGCCGCCCGAGACCACAATGGTCGTGCAGCGTCCCATGTCGATGGCCGCCTTTGCCAAACGCGAGGTCCACACGGTCGACGCGAAATTGCTGATCCAGGACACCCACGTACACGTCCCGATGTACGGACTCATCGCGGCTGCCCTGGGCGTCGTGGTCGCCGGGCTCTCGTTGCCGCGACGCTGGGCGCTCGGCCTGATTGCACTTCTGTTCGCCGCGCCATGGCTCGACTTCGCCGGCATGTGGCTCACCAAGCTCGCCTCGCCGCGTTTCGCGATCGTGACCCTCGCCGGCGGTTGGGCGATGGGCGTCGCCTTTCTCATCGTCGCGACGTTGGCCGTCCACCAAATGTGGTTGTCACGTGAAAGGGATTGACCGATGAACTTCCTGATTCGCGCGGCGGTGATCGCCGCGCTGTTCCACATCACCCCCGTGGTCGTGCTGGTCAAGCGTCCCGACGCCGTGCAGGCGCTGCTGCCCGGGGCCGATGCCTACGTGGCCCGCGAGGTTCACCTGAGCGGCACGGACGCCCACCGGCTGCACGAGGCCGTGGACTGGAGTCCCGAGGACGGCGTGCTGGTGTTCTACGCGGGCTCGGCGGGATCGACGTCGGTCGGCGCGCTCGAGTTCGTGCGCGTGGACACGCCCCACGGGCCGATCGAAGTGGCGGTGGGCTTCACGCCGCAGGGCACCGTGCGGGGCGTCGTCGCCACAAAGGCAACGGTGGAGATGAAGCCCTGGGTGCTCGAAGCCGTCGCTGCCGGGCTCACCGATCACTATCGCGGGCTCAAGCCCGGCGACGCACCCGCCGCGGCCGCCCGGATTGCGAGCCGGGTGGGCAATCTCGCCGAGTACGTCGCCCAGGAGGTGGACAAGGGTGTTGCCAGGGCTCTTGCGGCGTACGGGGCCTTCTACAATCATGTACGGGCTTGACCGCGGTCGAGTCCTGGACCTTTACCGCAACGGGCAGGACGTAGGAGGACGTCCACATGCGTATGAAGCTATCGCGCTTGACTATCGTCCTGGTGGCCCTCGTGGCCGCCGCTTGCCCGTATGACCGGCTCAGCAGAGCCGTCGGGATCGCCCTCGGGGGGGGCGGCGGGGGCAGTAGCGGGCCCAACGTCCTCCTGATCCTCCAGCAGCCCCTTACCGGGACCGCGGGCCAGATCCTCACGCCTGCTATCCTGGTGGGGGCTGCTGACACGCTCGGCCGCGCGGATACGGGTTTCACGGGGACCATCACTATGGCCCTCGCCACCAATCCCGCGGGTGCCAATCTCACGGGCACCCGGAGCGTCGCCGCCGTCCGCGGCATCGCGTCGTTCGGAGATCTGGTCATCAGCAAGGCCAGCTCGGGCTACGTGCTCCAGGCCACTGCACCGCGTTCGATTGCGACGTCGACCGCTGCGATCACCATCCTCGCGCCGTAGCCGCCCCCCCTCCGCCGCCCCTCGGAGGCGGATTCGGGTCTATCCCGTGGCGCGGTTCGACTCGTTCCAGGCGATTTCGAAGGACCCGTTGCAACGGCGACAGCGCATGCTAGCGGGGTGGCCCTCGAGCTGCGCGCGGTCGCGACAGTTGGGGCAGACGGCGTAGCTCGACCCCCAGGTCGCGGGGAAGCGGGCCGTGTGCTTGGGGCTCGGGACCACGGACCAGCGCAGCGCCGGCTCGGGCGAGAGCTGCAGCTGTCCGCGCGGCACGGAGACCGGCGTTCCTTTGACGTCGAGCATCACGTCCGTGGGCGTCAGCTTCAGGATGCGGTACCAGGCGCCTTTGCGAAGGGCGCACTTCACGTCCGCCTTCAGACGAGCCCACTGGAACGCTGCCGGCATGGGGCACGACCTTGCGCGCGAGGACGCCCATACGGTGGTGCGCGGCGCGCGAGCCGTCAATCCACGCGCTCGACCGCTTCGGGCTTGAGACCGGGCCAGGCCTGGCACGCCCGGACCCAGGCCCGCTTGCTGGGGGCGTCCAGCCGGCCGGCGTTCTCCTGCTTCAACCACTCGATCAGCTGGGCCGCCGAGTCGTGCGCGGCGACGCGGTGCTCTTCCCGCAGCCCCTCGCCTTCCCGCAACGACCAGCGACACAGGTGCGCCACGAGCCGCAGCCGGATCGTCAGGTAGATGTCGATGTCCACGCCGCGCGTGAGCGTGGGGGAGCCGCCTCGTTCTTCGGCGTGGCTCAAGAGCCATCCACGGAACGCCAGGTCCCGATCACCGGTGCGGGGAATCCGGAAATCCCGGGGCTCGCCGCGGAGGTTCTCCCCGCCGTGCGGGATCATGACGGCGTATAGATCTCGATGCGCACCAAGCGGCGCAGCTCGGCGAACCCGGCCGTCGCCTCACTCCAGGGCTTGTGGAGCACCGCCCGCGAGGCTTCATCGAGCTTTGTCTCGTACGTGTCGAGCGCCGCCCAATTCGGGAATTCCAGGATCACGAGATTCGTGTTCTCACCGGCGCCCGT
>QHTS01000031.1 GCA_003220905.1 Gemmatimonadota bacterium
CGGATCCGTTCCCCGCGGACCGCGATCAGCTATCTTGGCGAGGAACACTCGGCCCTCAACGACGGTGAAGGCTTTGTCGACACCGGCGACATCGTGGAGCGACGCGGTGACCGCTACTACTTCCTTGGTCGAAAGAGCGGAGTCATCAATGTCGGTGGGCTGAAGGTCTACCCCGAAGAAGTTGAGGCCGTCATCAACCGCCACCCGGCCGTGCGAATGTCGATCGTTCGGTCGAAGCGAAGCCCCATCACTGGTTCGCTCGTCGTCGCGGATGTGGTCCTGAAAGGCGAGCCGCCCCCGGAGTGTAAGCGAGAGATCCTACATATCTGTCGCGAGAGTCTCGCCGCGCACAAGGTTCCGACCACGATCCGCTTCGTCCCGGCGTTGGAGGTTGCTGCGGCAGGCAAGCTGGCTCGTCAGGATGCGTAACGTCGTCGTGACGGGGGGAAGCCGGGGACTGCGCGTTCGCCGTGGCGAGGCAAATGAACGATCAGTTGGCGTCCACGATGGAACAGGCCGAACAATCCCGTCCCGGATCGCTCCACTTCATCCCCTTCGACCTCGGGGAGATTCAAGACATACCCGATTTGGTCAAGAAACTGCGCCACGATTTCGGACCGATCTATGGGCTGGTCAACAATGCGGCCGTGGGGTGGGACGGCGCTCTGGCCATGATGCACAACTCGAAGATCGAACGAATGATTCGGGTGAACACGCTATCACCGATTGTCCTTACCAAATATGTCGTCCGCCACATGATGGCCGACGGGGGTGGCCGCGTCGTGAACGTCGCGTCGATCGTAGGTTTCACGGGGTACAGTGGCCTCTCGGTCTACGGCGCCACGAAGGCGTCGCTGATCGGGTTTACCCGGTCCCTGGCCCGTGAAGTTGGCCGGCTCGGCGTGAACGTGAACGCCGTCGCGCCGGGGTTCATGGAAACGGACATGACTCAGGGTCTCGACGGCGAGCAGCGGGAACAAATCGCGCGCCGCAGCGCACTTCGCCGCTTTCCTGACGTCGGAGACGTGGCGGACGCCGTGGAGTTTCTTCTCGGCGTCAGGGCCAAAAGCATCACCGGCACCGTCCTCACCATCGATGCCGGTACCACGGCCTAGCAGGCTGCTGAAAAAGCAGATGACGACGGCACTGTTGTTCTCCCCGCGGAGCGCAAGAGGCCCAAGGACCGACCGGAGTGACGCCGCGCTGGCCTCATCCGCCGCCGAGCACCGCCCGCGGCGGGCTCGCGTTGCGCTCTCGGAGCTCGTCGCCGGCAGCTCATCCGGTCTGGGCCGTGAGGTTTCGGATGCGCACCAAGTTGTAGGCCGCGAGGGCAAACGTAAACATCCAGTCCACGCGGCGGGTCCCCCGGTGCCGCGTCTTGCGCATCAGCCCGACCGTCTTGAGCCAGCCGAAGATCTCCTCCACGCGTTTGCGCCGGCGCTGACTCACCGCGTATCCGGCATGGCGGGTGGTCCGGCCGTCGAGCGCGCTGGCGCGGTGCGTGGTGTTCTGCGCCACGTGCGGGGTCACGCCCAGCAGGCGGGCCGCGGCGACGAAATCGCGCGTGTCGTACCCCTTGTCGGCCCCGAGCGTGACGCGCTCTCCACGCTCCAGGGCCCCGAGCAGCTCCAGCGCCGCCGCCCGCTCGGCGTAGCCGCTGGCGGGGAGCACGCAGCCGCCGACGGCGAGGCCGTTCCGGTTCTCCATCAGCACATGGCCGGTGTAGCAGAGCTTGGCTTCCTGGGCCTTGCCCTTGCGGGCGAGCCGGGCGTCGGGATCCGTCGTCGAGGCATGGGTCGTATTGCTGCGGCGCTCCCCGTGGAAATTCACGGTGGGATTGCCCGGGTCATCGGGCGGCGCCGGGGTTTCGTCTTTCCGCTTGAAGCTCTTGAGGCTGGCCCACGCCTCGACCAACGTCCCGTCGACGGTGAAGTGCTCATCGGAGAGCAGCCCCCGCTCGCGCGCCTGGGCCACGACGCGGTCGAAGAACGCCCGCGCGATCTCCCCCGCGAGCAGCCGCTCCCGGTTCTTGGTGAACACGGTCGGGTTCCAGATCGGATCGTCCATCTCCAGGCCGACGAACCAGCGAAAGAGCAGGTTGTAGTCGAGCTGTTCCATCAACAGCCGTTCGCTCCGAATGGTGTAGAGGACCTGCAGCAACAGCGCTCGCAGGAGCTTCTCGGGCGCGATGGACGGCCGGCCCACCCGGGAGTACAGCTCATCGAACCGCGGCGACAGCTCTTGCAGGAGGCCGTCCACCATCGGCCGCAGGCGGCGCAGCGGATGGTCCGCCGGGATGCGCCGCTCCATCGGCACGTAACTCCACATCGCGCCCTGCTGCTCTTGGTCGTCGCCGCGCATGCGCACCTCCTTGGGTGTCGTCATGCGCATCGTAATCGAACTCTCATGCTGGCCCGATACCAAAAGTCGGGTTTTTCAGCAGCCTGCTAGTACTACTGTGTCATTAAACTGTGTCATTAAACACCGCGCGACTGATGGCCACACGCGAGGCACGGCAGGCGCCGCGCCAAGGCCGA
This sequence comes from Gemmatimonadota bacterium, assembly GCA_003220905.1. GTDB lineage: Bacteria > Gemmatimonadota > Gemmatimonadetes > Gemmatimonadales > GWC2-71-9 > AG41. Next base: position 2,538 of record QHTS01000031.1, read on the forward strand.
CGCCAGCAACCGGTACATCGTCGCGATCGACTCGGCGACGTGACGTTCAGGACGCACTGGGAGCGCCCCGCGGCGTGAAACCTTTGGGTAAACGAGCGGGACGGAGGAAGGCGAGCGGCTCAGGGGGGGAATGCGCCAAGCGCTCGGCCGCGAGGAAGGCATACGCTGCGATACACAAGGCTGCGTGGTGGTGAAACCCGCGCCAGCTACGCCCTTCGAAATGGTCGAGGCCCATCTCGTCCTTGAGCTCTTGGTAATCCCGTTCGATGCGCCAGCGCAGCATCGCGAGCTGCACCAGGTCGCCGCGCGTGGCCGTCGGCGCCAATGTCGACAGCCAATACTTCGTCGGCGCGACCTCGGCCCGCGGCCATTCGATCAGCAGCCACTCTTCGGGACGCGGCGTCGAGCGGAGTTCGTCCCGGTGAGCCGGGCGCACCCTGACGGCCGCGAAGCGCGAGCGCATCGGGCCTCGGGTGCCCTCGCGCCAGGTCACGGTGTACCACGCCCGGGTCGGCAATTGCTGAGCCAACGCTTGCACGCTGAGCGGCCGATGCCGAGCGGTCCGGCGCATCAGCGACGAGGGCCGGCCGTGGCCCCGGTATGTTCGTGGCGGCAGCGGCGCGCGCCCCGGCGCCCACACGGTCGTCTCGCTGCTGATCCCGACGGCGTACGGCACACCGCGCGCGGTCAACTGATCGCGAAATGCGGTGATGACACCATACCCCGCATCCGCCACGACCGGCGCGACCGGCACGCCCTCGGCCGTGAGCTGCGCCATCTGCTCGAGCGCGATCTGCCATTTGGGCTGGAACGCGAGCGCCGCAGGCACGCCAGCCGCCCGCCGGCGCCGCCGGTCTCGGGCCCACGCCTCGGGCAAGTAGAGCCGGTAGGCCACCGGCACGCTCGCGCGCTCGTGGGCCACCGACACGCTCACCGCCACCTGACAGTTGTCCTGCTTGCCGAGCACGCCGCAATACTGGCGGGCCACGCCGACCGAGTGGCGCCCCTTCTTAGGGATCCCGGTGTCGTCGACGACCCACGCCGCCACCGGGCCGTGTCGTTCCAGGGCCGCCAGCACGGTCGTGCGCGCCACGCGCAGGACCGCGGCGTCGTCCCACGGGGCATTGGCGACGAAGTGATGCATCGACTGATGGCGCGCCCGCACGTGGCGGGGATCGACCCGCGCGGCCATCGGCTCGATGCTCTTCCGATCCCCGGGTAGACAGAGGCCCGTGACGTAGGCGCGCACGGGTTCATGCCGATCCCGATGACCGAGGGCGGTGGCGAGGCGCTCCACATACGCGTCAAACCGCTGGGTGCGAGCGTCGGCACGGTTGGGCATACGCCGAGGCTGACAGCGTACCCCATGAATTCCCTAGTTTTTTTGACACAGTAGTACTAGGCAACATCCTCGACGGAGAGTGTCTCCGTACTGACATCGCGGCTTCGTGGCTCGTACGTTCGCTGCAATTGTGCCACTG
>QHTS01000223.1 GCA_003220905.1 Gemmatimonadota bacterium
GGTCGCGCCTATCTGGGCCTCGGGCCCGCCGCGCATTCGTTCGACGGCCGGGTGCGTCGTTGGAATGTGGCCGCATGGGAGGCCTATCGGCGCGCGGTCGTCGCCGGGCTGCCGGCGGTCGAGGCCGAGGAGGTCCTCACCGAAGAGCAGCGGGAACTGGAGCGCCTGTATTTCGCGTTGCGGACCGACACGGGAGTGCCTCGGTCGGTCTGTCCGCCGGACCGGCTGACCGCCTGGCGGGGGGAGGGGTGGGTAGAGCTGCAGGGGGAGCGGGTGGTGTGTCGCCCCGAGGGTTGGCTTCGCCTCGACGCCCTCGTCCGCGACTTGACCAGCGCGGGGCGGACGGTCTAAATTGTTAGCAGGTAACAGCTTGAGTGACATGGTAGCATCCTTGAACGACCGCGAGCGCCGGGTCCTCGAGGCCGTCATCGAGACCTACGTCGAAACCGCCGAGCCGGCGGGGAGCCGGACTATTTCCAAGAAGTTCGGCCACACGCTCTCCGCCGCCACGATTCGAAACACGATGAGCGACCTCGAGGAAAAGGGGTATCTCTACCACCCCCACACCTCCGCCGGCCGCATCCCCACCGATCTCGCCTACCGCGTGTACGTGAACTCGCTGATGCGCCTGTCGCAGGTGTCGGCGTCCGACTCGCACCAGATCCGCGAAGAGCTCGCAGAGCGGAACGCTGTGGACCAGATCCTCGAGCGGGCAGCGCAGGTGCTCGGCGTGCTCACGAAGGAGCTGGGGGTGGCGGTGGGCCCGACACTCGACGAGGCTGTGCTCGAGCGACTGGAGCTGTTGCAGGCGGGGTTCGACCGGCTCTTGCTGGTGCTGACGCTCAAGAGCGGGGTGGTGCGCACCATCTTTGTGGAAGTGCCCTCACACATGGCGCCCGAGATCATCGTGCAAGTGGCGGGGGTACTGAACGAGCGCCTGGCGGGGCTGACGCTGCGCGAAGTACGCGCGACGCTGTCCGAGCGGCTGCGCGATGCCGCGCCCGACGTCGGCTCGAGCGAGCTCCTGAACATCTTCATCCTGGAAGCGGACGACTTGTTCGACGTGCCGGCCACCGGGCCCGCCGGCGGGGGCGTGGTGCTGGGGAGCGCGCAGCTGCTCGCCGGCCAGCCGGAGTTCGCCACCAAGGAGCGGCTGCAGGGACTGCTGGAGGTGACCGAGCGCCGGGACGTGCTGCGCGAGGCGCTGGCCAAGCGCCTCGGTCAAGGGCTCACGATCACGATCGGCAGCGAACACCAGGACGCGACGCTCGCTCCCTTCACGCTGGTGACCGCCTCTTACCGGCTCGGCCCGCTTGCCGGAGTCATCGGGGTCATGGGCCCGACGCGCATGCCGTACGACAAGATTGTGGCGCTCGTGGATCACACGAGCCGTCTCGTGGGTGAGCTGCTCGAGTGAAGCGCGACTACTACACCATCCTGGGGGTCAAGCGCGACGCGGACGAGAGCGAGATCAAGAAGGCCTACCGCCGCCTCGCGATGCAGCATCATCCCGACCGCGTCGCGCCGGGGGAGAAGGAAGGCGCCGAAGAGAAGTTCAAGGAGATCACCGAAGCCTATGAGGTCCTGCGCGACCCCGAGCGGCGCGCCACGTACGACCGCTACGGTGAAGCGGGGCTGAAGCGGGGCGCCGGCTCGGGCGGCGGGGGGTTCACGCCTTTCGACCTGTCGGAAGCGCTCAACATCTTCATGCGGGACTTCGGCGGGCTGGGCGGGTTCGACGCCTTCTTCGGCGGCGCCGAGCGTGCCCGACGGGAGCGCCACCACGGCCAGGACCTCAAGGTTACGCTGAAGCTCAGTCTCGCCGAGGTCGCCAGCGGCACCACCAAGAAGGTGAAGGTCCGCACCCTGGAGCGCTGCACCGCGTGCGGGGGCACGGGGGCGGCGACCGGTTCCAAGGCCACGACCTGTGCTACGTGCGCCGGGACGGGCGAAGTGCGGCGCGCCGCACGCTCGATGTTCGGACAGTTCGTGTCCGTGTCGCCCTGCCCCAGCTGCGCAGGGGAGGGGACGGTGATTCAGCAGCCCTGCCCCAAGTGTCAGGGCGACGGCCGCGTCCGTGCCGAGAAGGAGCTCGAGATCAACGTCCCCGCGGGCGTCGCCGACCATCACTACCTCACCATGCGGGGACACGGAGTCCCCGGGCCCCGCAACGGTCCGGCCGGCGACCTGATCGCCGTGCTCGACATCGCCGAGGATCCGCGGTTCGAGCGCCACGACGACGACCTGATCTACGACCTGCCGGTCTCGTTCACCCAGGCGGCGCTCGGCGCGGAGGTCGAGATCCCGACGCCCTACGGCGCCGCGACCCTCGAAATCCAGCCGGGCACGCAGACGGGTGCGGTGTACCGCCTGCGCGGCAAGGGGCTACCGCGGGTGGGGGAAGGAGGTCGCGGCGACCTCCACGTGCGGGTGCATGTCTGGACGCCCCTCAAGCTCACCGCTGAGCAGCGCGCGCTGCTCGAGCAGCTCGCGAAGATCGAGAGCAAG
>QHTS01000225.1 GCA_003220905.1 Gemmatimonadota bacterium
GAGGGCATGGCGGAGCGTGGGACGCTCCATCCGCTCCAGGAAGCGTTCGCCGAGTTGGGCGCGGCACAGTGCGGCTATTGCACACCGGCGTTTCTCCTCGCCGCCGAGGCGCTCCTCGCGTCGAGCGCGCGTCCGACGCGCGACGAGATCAAACAGGCGCTCTCGGGCAACCTCTGCCGCTGCACCGGTTACATCAAGATCTACGAAGCCGTCGAGCTGGCGGCCGCCCGCCTGCGCGGCGAGGACGCGAAGCCGGCGCCGGAGACCCTGTATGGCGTCCGGTAAGAAGCCCACGGGGTTCCGGGTGGTGGGGAAGCCCCACCGCAAGGTGGATGCGACCGCGAAAGTCACGGGCGTCACGCGGTTCGCCGACGACCTGTTCCTGCCCCGCATGCTCTTCGCCAAGCTGCTCCGCAGCCCCCACCCCCACGCTCGCATCGTCTCGATCGACACTTCCAAGGCCGCTGCTCTCCCCGGCGTCAAAGCGGTGCTCGTCGGGAAGGACCTCCCGATCCCGTTCGGCATCCTCCCCGTGAGCCAGGACGAGCACACCCTGGCGCTCGACAAGGTGCGCTTCGTGGGCGACCCGGTGGCGGCGGTCGCGGCCACCACCGAAGAAGCGGCCACCCAGGCGCTCGACTTGATCACCGTCGAGTACGAGGTACTGCGCGCTTTTCCCGATGCGCTCGACGCGGTCGAGCATCCCGAGCCCGCGATCCACGACTATGCCGACGCCGGCAACATCCACAAGCTGATCGATCTCGAGTTCGGCGACGTCGAGGCGGGCCTGGCGCAGGCCGACGTCGTACGCGAGGACCTGTTCTTCTTCGAAGGAAGCACCCACCTGCCGATGGAGCAGCACGCGGCGGTGGCCGACTGGTCCGCCGATGGGAAGCTTACGCTGTGGAGCGCCACTCAGACGCCCCACTACGTGCACCGGGCGCTCGCCAAGGTGCTGGAGCTCCCGGCGGCACGCATCCGGGTGATCGCCTGTCCGAACGGGGGCGGCTTCGGCGGGAAGAGCGATCCCTTCAGTCACGAGATCGCGGTTGCGAAGCTGGCCATGGTAACGGGACGACCCGTAAAAGTCACCCTCACGCGCGAAGAGGTGTTCTACTGCCACCGCGGGCGCCATCCCACGCTGATGTGGGTGAAGACAGGATTGAAGAAGGACGGCGCCATCACCGGCATGCATTTCAAGTCGCTGCTCGACGGCGGCGGCTACGGGTCCTACGGGGTCGCGAGCACGTACTACACGGGGGCGCTGCAAACCGTCACCTATCACGTTCCACAGTACAGGTTCCAAGGTGCTCGGGCGTTCACGAACAAACCTCCGTGCGGGCCGAAACGGGGGCACGGGACTCCCCAGCCGCGCTTCGCGCTCGAGGTCCACCTCGACAAGATCGCCGAGCAGCTCGGCATGGATCCGGCCGAGCTCCGCCTCAAGCATCTGGTCCCCCCCAACTCACTCACCGCCAACTGGCTGCGGATCGGCACGATGGGCCTCGGGCCCTGCATCGAGAAAGTGGTTCGCGGCTCGGGATGGACGCAGAGGTTCAAACAGCTGCCCTATGGGAAGGGGATCGGGCTGGCGTGCTCGTCATACATCACCGGCGCGGGACTGGCGATCTACTGGAACGCGATGCCGCACTCGGGCGTGCAGCTCAAGTGCGACCGCGGCGGGGGGGTCACGGTGTTCTGTGGCTCGACCGAGATCGGGCAGGGCTCGGACTCGATCCTCGCCATGATCGTCGCGGAGGTGCTCGGCCTCCAGCCGCTCGACGTCGCCGTGGTCACCGGCGACACCGATCTCACGCCGGTGGACTTGGGCAGCTACTCGAGCCGGGTCACGCTCATGACGGGCAACGCGGCGATCCAGGCGGCCGAGCGCGCTCGCGACGTCATTGCCCTTCACGCCGGGAAGAAGCTCGAGACCCCCATCGACCGCGTCACGTTCGCCGAGGGGCGTGTGTTCGACGTCCAGGATCCCGAGCGCGGGCTCACGTTCGCCGAGGCGGTGCAGCTCGCGGAGGCGGCGGAAGGGACCATCGGCACGGTGGGCTCCTACACGCCGGCTCCGTCCGCCGGCAAATATCGCGGTGCGGGCGTTGGTCCCTCGCCCGCCTACTCCTACAGCGCCTGTGTCGCGGAAGTAGACGTGGATCCCGCGACCGGGATCGTCCGCGTGCCGAAGATCTGGATCGCCCACGATGTGGGGCGCGTGATCAACGCCGCCACCGTGATGGGCCAGATCGAAGGCTCTGTGTACATGGGCCTGGGCGAAGCGCTCATGGAGGAGATGGCCTACCGCGGCAACCGCAACGTCGTCCACAAGATTCCCAGCCTGCTCGAGTACAAGAGCCCGACCACGCTCGAGATGTGCGACGTCGTGACCTACGTGGTCGAAGATCCCGATCCGAACGGCCCGTTTGGGGCCAAGGAATGCGGGCAGGGTCCGCTGCTCCCGGTGCCGCCCGCGGTCGCGAACGCCGTATACGACGCGGTCGGCGTGCGCATCGACGAGGTGCCCATAACACCAGAAAAGGTGTTCAAGGCACTGCGCCGGAAGGAAAAGGGGGAGGCGGGGCGGTTCGGACCGACGGCGTTCCCGGATATCGCGTGGCCCGAGCCGATCCGCGTGCCGCCACCGTGGGAGGGGGGCGATGGGAGGGCGGTGCCAGGTGGCGCGCGCCCCGGACTCGCGCCCGGGGTCCGTCGACGCTGATGCTGCGGCTTCCTTCCTTCACCTACCTGCAGCCCAAGGTGCTGCAAGAAGCGCTCGCGATGAAGGCGGACGCGGGTCCCGATGGGATGTACGTGGCCGGGGGCACGGATCTTTATCCGAACATGAAGCGCCGCCACCAGGAGCCGCGGACCGTCATTTCGCTGATGGGGATTCCAGAGCTCGCGGGATGCGAGATGCGGGATGCGAGATGCGTCGTCGGCTCCTGCATGACCCTCACCGACCTGTCCGCCAGTCCGCCCGTCCGCCGGTCCGCCCCCGCCGTCGCCCACGCCGCGGAACTCGTCTCCACTCCCCTGCTTCGCAACATGGGGACGCTGGGCGGCAATCTCTGCCTCGATACGCGCTGCAACTACTACAATCAGTCGTACGAGTGGCGTAAAGCGATCGACTTCTGCATGAAGAAGGACGGGCACATCTGCTGGGTGGCGCCCTCGTCGCCGCGGTGCTGGGCCGTCAGCTCGTCCGACGTAGCCCCAGTGATGGTGGCGCTGGGCGCGGACTACGTGCTCGTCGGCCCCGGCGGCGAGCGCGTCGTGCCGGCGGCGCGGTTCTATCACAACGACGGCATCAACTACCTTACGAAGCAGCCGGACGAGGTCCTCGCCGCAGTGCGGCTCCCGGCGCCCGATGGCTGGGACGCGGTGTACCACAAGCTGCGCCGCCGCGGATCGTTCGACTTCCCGGTGCTGGGCGTCGCGGCATGGGTCAAGTGGGAGCAGGGAGCAGGGAGCAGGGAGCGGGGAAGAGTCGTAGAGGCGCGCATCGTGCTCGGCGGCGTGGCGAGCTGGCCGCAGGAGGTCCCCGAGGCCGGCGCCGCGCTCGTGGGAACCGATTTGTCGGACGAGGGCGTAGCGGCCGCCGCGGACGCCGCGTACCGCCCCGCGAAGCCGATGGACAACACCGACTTCGATCTGTCCTGGCGAAAGCAGATGACGCGGGTGTACGTCGCGCGGGCGCTTGCGGAGCTGGGACAGCGCCGGCGGGCCGCCACGTAGGTCCCGGACTGCACGATTGGCCACCAACCCCGGAGAGCCGATGGAAGAGTTGACTCCCCTCGAGCAGTCAGTCGCGCCGCCGTACAACCTCATCGCCGAGCGGCTGTTTCGCGCGCGTATCGTGATCATCAGCGGCGAGATCACCCAGCGCGTCGCCGCGGGCGTGACGGCACAGCTGCTCGCCCTGGCCGGCGAGTCGAGCGAGGAGATCACGGTATTCATCAACTCCCAGGGCGGCCACGTGGAAGCGGGGGACACGATTCACGACCTCGTGCGCTTCCTGAGCCCGCGGGTGCGGATGGTCGGCACCGGGTGGGTGGCGAGCATCGCGGCGCTGATCTACGTCGCCGTGCCGCGCGAAGACCGCTACTGCCTCCCGAACACCCGCTTCCTGCTGCACCAGCCGGCGGGCGGCTCCGGCGGCTCCGCCAGCGACATCGAGATCGAGGCGCGCGAGATTCTCAAGATGCGCGACCGGCTGAACCGCGTCTTCGCCCAGCAGACCGGGCAGCCGCTCGAGCGGATCGAGGAGGACACCCGGCGCAACTTCTGGCTGACCGCCGAGGAGGCGCGACGCTACGGACTGGTCGGGCGGGTCATCGAGCATCAAGCGGAGCTGGGCGAGCCGCAGCGCTGAAGGTGCGGGTGCGTTGGCCACTCGAGGAAAGGGGGCCGGGATGGATCAGGAGCGGCTGCTCAAGCGCGTGTGGCTGGTCAACGGAGTTCTCCTGCTCGCGCTCCTGGGAGCCCTCGGAATCTGGCTCCTCTTCACCCTCGGCTCAAACCTGCTGCATCACGACACCCGCGTCGCAACCGTCCGGGACGGCACCGACTCCGAGCACGTCCCTCGCGCGATTCGCTATGACACTCCGCAGACCATCTGGAACAGCACCGCGCGGGTCGTCCTGGTCCGCTACGGTGAGGCGTTCCAGCGTCCTTCCGCAGGCCTCGGTTCGGCCGGGTACGCCCGCGAAAGCTACACGCCGTACGTCAACGCGATCTTCCTCGAGCCGACGGGTCGCCCGGCACATCTGCTCCTCAACCGGCCGGCCCTGATCCGCTCCGTGAGCTTCCCCCGCTCACGGGACGATTCCCTGCAGTCGTGGATCACGTACGAGGTCGCGTTCGACGATACCAACGGCGACGGTGGACTCGACGAAGACGATGCGGTGAGCCTGTACGTCAGCGATTTGCACGGTGCCGCGCTTCATCCGGTCCTTCCTCCGGAGTGGAGCGTCCTGAGCGAGGAGCCGCTCGGTGACGGCAGGCATATCCTGGTCCTCGCAGTCCAGCCGAGCTCGCGGACGGGCCGACGCACGCTCGAGCAAGCGCCGGAGCATGCGTTCCTGCACGATGTGCCGACTGGTCGCACCGAGCCGTATGGCGCGCTCGACTCTCTGGCCGCACGCGCCGGGCGGATCGTCGGCCGCTAAAGCTCGGCTGCGGCGCGACGCCAGTCGCTCACGCCCCCGGGGCTTCCACCTCGCCCACCACACGGTCGAGGATCGCTACCAGGCGCTGCCGCGTGGCCTCGTCACGCGCCTTCCACCCGGTGCGATACACCGCCTTCACGAGCCGGGCCAGCGAGCGGTTCACGTCGCCCATCGCGCCGCCGAGGGTGCGGTCCACCGCCTCGCGCACGCGGTCGAAGATGTCGTCCACCATGTCGCGGTGCTCGTCGAGAAACTTGCTTCCCGCTTCCGTGATCTCGTAGACCTTCTTCCCGTCCACGTCCTTCGCGACGACGAGCCCTTCGTCCTCGAGCCATTGCAGCGTCGGATACACCGTGCCGGGCGACGGGGAATAGCAGCCGTGCATCTGGTCTTCCAGCTCTTTCATCACTTCGTAGCCGTGGCGCGGCTTGTCCTTCAGGAGTTTGAGGATCACGTACTTCATGTCCCCGGACTCGAACCACTGGCGGCGCCGGCCCCCCCCCCGTGGGCCTCCCCAGAGCCCCCGGGGTCCGAAGCCGAAGGCGAATGCGTTCCAACCGAAATGCCGAGTCATATTTGCTCCATCGTGTGCGATGTAACGCGAAGATATTGCTGGACGATATATCGTGTCAACGGGTCGGAGGCGGGGAGCGGTAACGACGCTCACAGCCACCCTGGCACCGCTCGCACAAGTTATAAGGCCGCATGAACTTGTGCAGAGGCACGGCGGCGCTAGATTTGAAACCCGCGCGAGGCCCCGTTTTCCCATTAGCTCGAGCGCCCTAGGAGGAGACCCGATGTCCGTACAGGTGACCCCCCACCCAAAATGGGTGGCCGACCTGGATGCCGTTTTGGATCCGAGCCGCGAGGCTATCCTCGACACGCCGGTGATCGTGGACGCCTCGGAGAACCAGCTGGTCGACGGCCGGATCCAAAACTTCCTCGTGAACTTCTACCCGATCATCCGCGACTTCCCGCAGTGGCTGCAGGTGCTGCTGGACCGCTCGCCGGAGGACGGGAAGGTCTTCTTCCGCGACAACATCCGCGTGGAGAAGCGCCACGACGCGATGTGGCGCGCGATGGGGGACGGCTTTAACGTCCCCAAGGAGCGCTTCCAGATTCCGGAGCCGATGATCCCCGAGGTCAAGGAGTTCCACGGCTACCTGACGGAGATGTGCCGTGGCGCCACCTTCGGCTCGGCGGTGTCGGCGACGAACTACGCGGTCGAGGGTGTGGCGCAGAAGATCTCGGAGAAGGCGCTACGCGGCCTTGCGAAGAACGAGAAGATCGGGCCGCGGGGGCGCTGGTGGCTCGAGGAGCATGCGAAGTACGACGACGAGCATCCGATCCACGCCCTCGAGATCATCAAGAGCTGCGTCAAGCGCGGAGAGGCGCCGCAGAGCGTCACCGAGTCGGCGCTGAAGAGTCTCGGTCTGATGAAAGAAGCCATGGTGGCCTCGTACGACTCATGAGTAAGGGCAGGCGCCCGTCGCCGACGCGGGGCATGCGGCCTCCGCCGACATCGCCGAATGCGACACTCAAGCCCCGGGCGTTCGACCCGCCGCGGGTGGCGGCGGAGATCGTGGCCGCCCTCGCCGACGCGGTCGTCGTGACCGGGGTGGATCGGCAGGTGCTCAGCGCCAACCGTGCGGCGGCCGAGCTGTTCGGCCGGCCCCTGGACGACCTCCCGGGGACGCCGATCGACGACCTCGTCGCCGTCGCCGAGCGGCAGCACGTGGCGGAGCGTGAGCACCGCGCGGTCGAGGGCGAAGAGCAGCGGTACGAGACGACGATCGTGGGCGCGAACGGGGACGAGCGCGTCGTCGCCGTGTCCACTACGCCCTTGGTGGTCGAAGGCGAGTTGCTGGGTACGGTGGCGACGTTGCGCGACGTCACCGAGGAGAAGCGGGCGCAGGACACCCTCGCCCGATCGGAGGCGCGCTACCGCAACTTGTTCGAGTCGGCATCGGACGCGATCGCGACGTTCGACGCGAACGGCCGCTTCACCACCTTCAACCACGCCGCCGAGATCATCTCCGGCTACCGCCGCGAGGAGCTGGTGGGCCAATGGTTCGCCCCGATGCTGCCCGACGACGAGCTCCCCAAAGCGCTCGCGCACTTCCAGAAGGCGCTCGCCGGTGAGACCGGCCTGTTCGAAACGAGTTTCTACCGCAAGGACGGCGACGTCCGCACGATTCAGGTGACCTACTCGACGCCGCGGCTCGACGAGGAAGTGTTGTGCGTGATCCGCGACGTCACCGACCAGAAGATGCTGCAGGAGCAGCTGATCCAGTCCGAGAAGATGTCCGCGATCGGGCAGCTGGTGTCGGGTGTGGCTCACGAGCTGAACAACCCGCTTGCCGGGATTTCGGCCTTCGCTCAGCTCCTCCTCTCCGAGAAGCGCTTCCCGCCCGATCAGCGGACGGCCGCCGAGATGATCTACGCGGAGGCCCGGCGCGCGTCACGCATCGTGCAGAACCTCCTGACCTTCGCCCGCCAGCACAAGCCGGAGCGCACCCCGACCTCCGTCAACCAGGTGCTCGACGACACCCTCGAGCTGCGCGGCTACGAGCTGCGGGTGCGAGGCATCGACGTGCAGCGGGACTACGATGAGCAGTCCCCCGAGACGATGGCGGATGCGCACCAGCTGCAGCAGGTGTTCCTGAACCTGATCACGAACGCCGAGCAGGCGATGGAGCGCGCGGAGCGGGACCAGCAGCGCCTCAGCATTCGCACCCGCCGCGCCGGCGACCTGATCCGCATCGAGGTCGAAGACACGGGTCCCGGCATCCCGCCCAATCTGCTCGAGCGCATCTTCAACCCGTTCTTCACCACCAAGCCCACCGGCTCGGGCACGGGGCTCGGGCTCTCCATTTCGCTGGGCATCGTGCGCGAGCACGAGGGGCGCATCTGGGCGGAGAACGCCACGCAGGGGGGCGCCCGGTTCGTGATCGAGCTGCCGGTCGTGGCGCCGCGCCCCACCGGCGAGTTCCCGAGCACCCCGGCCTCGCATCTCGTCGCCGACCGGCTGCACGTGCTCGTGGTGGACGACGAGGCCTCGGTCCGCGTGGCGCTGCAGCGCTATCTCGCGAGCCGGGGTCACGAGGTGGAGACGACCGCCAGCGGCCGCGAGGCGCTCGCCCGGATGCGCGAAGACGCGTTCGATGCGGTCATCATCGATATGCGGATGCCGGATGTGTCGGGCGAGCAGCTGTTCGGCGAGCTCAAGGCCCGCGACCCGTCCTATGCGGAGCGCGTGATCTTCACGACCGGACAGCTGGTGGACGACAGCGTGCGCAACTTCCTCGCGTCCACCGGCCGGCCCTGCGTGCCGAAACCGTTCGAATTCAGCGCCTTCGACCAGGTGTTGCCGGCGCGGCGCGCATCCTGAGCAGGTCCGTCAGACCCGTTGCAGGTGCCGCAGCCTGCGGACCTGGAGTTCCAGCCGCCGCAGAGCACTCTCCGCATCACGCCCCTGCTCCCGCAGCAGCCGCCGCAGACCGCTTTGATCCTCATGCTCTTCGCGCTCCTGGTGCATGCGCATAAAGCGGTCTTCGCGCTCCGGAACCTTCCAGGCCACGGTCAGGCGCTTCTGCTTGCGCAGGATCTCGATCGACACCGTTTCGCCCTTCTCGTACGATCGGAGGATCCGCATCGCGTGCGACGGGTTCGCGGGCTTCCGCCCGCCGATGGACGTGATCACGTCGCCGCCCTTCAGGGGGAGGGTCGAGTCCGCCGGCGCCTTCACGACGAGGACGCCGTCCTTCGTGCCGAAGTACTCGCCGAGGTCGGAGTTGAGGCTCACGAGCTCGAGATCGCCCCACGGCGTCCCGAGCAACATCCTCGACAACTCGAGCGGTTCCTCCATTTCCCGCACGCGCGGCATGATCATGGCCGGGCCTGGCATCTCCATCCGGAAGCTCGAGCCCAGATCCGCGGCCACGAGCGTCGTCTGTTTCGTGTCATTGCCCCGGCGAAACTCGACCTGCACTGTGTCGTCGGGCTCGAGCTTGCGGGCGAGCTCCACCAGCTTCCTCCCGGGGCCGGACTCGTCTTCGTCTTCCGCCTGCACGGCGGCGAGCGACGTGCCGTTGAACTTCGTGATGACGTCGCCAACCTTGAGGCCCGCCTTGTCCGCGGGACCCGCGGGCGTGACCCCTTCGATCTTGGCTCCGATCTTGTCGGTCTCGGGGCTCGCGTCGGTGCGAACCACGACGCCGATCCGGCCGCGGTGGTCGCTCATCATGAACGCCCGGGCGCGCGGCTCGCGAGGCGGACGCGGCGGGCGAGGCGTCCCCTGCGCCGCGAGCCCGGCCGACGAGACGGCGAGCACCGCCGCGACGATGATCCATTTCCGCTGCATGTGCGATAACCCTCCGGGGCGCTAGAGCCCCACGTACGCGGCGCGCGTGACGTGGACGCTCACGAGCTGCTCCATGAGCTCCACGCGCTGCTGCCACAGTGTGACGAGATCGGCAGGACGCGCCTGGGCTTGAGCGGGGCCCAGCTGTGCCAGCTCGCCGTCGATGACGGCAATGCGGTCTTCCAGGGCCGCCGCGAGCGCCGCGGAGCGGCCGCTCGTCACTCGCCCATTGGGATCGTAACGCTGGAGCTGCTGCTCGAGCGTCGCCGATTGCTCCTTCACGCGGGCGAGCTCGGCGGCGTCGACGGGTTTCGTCCAGAACGGCCGGAATACGAGCAGCCCGGCGAGCACTGCGGCCGCGGCGAGGCCTGAGACGCCCCACCGCTCGCGGCGCCGGCGCCGCTCGGCCACAACGGCGTTCCGGACCGCGGGCCAGCGGTCCCGCGCCGGCCGCCGCACCGGCAGCGCCTTGAGCTGCGCGACGCGCTGGTACAGCGCCTCGAGTTCCGCCCGGCACGCCGGGCATCCCGCGACGTGCTGCCGCGCCCACGCGGACCCTTCCCCGGCCGCGAGCGCCAACACGTCGTCCATCGTGCAGTGCATCATCGCGCGACTCCCTCATCGAGCATCCGCCGCAACCGGACGTGAGCGCGCGCCAGCTGCGACTTGGAAAAACTCACCGTCTTGCCCATCTGCTCTGCGATCTCCTCGTGGGTGTAGCCCTCGACATCGTGCAGCCATACCACCGCCCGCGAGGTCTCGCTCAACCGCTCGAAGGCCCGCTCGAGATCGATCTGCGCGGGGACAGCGCCCGGGCTCATTCCCTCCGTCCCCCGCATCTCCCCCGCGCCACCCACGTTGCCCGCTCCCACCGCCGACTCCTCGTGCAACTCTTCCGTCTCGCGCACCCGGTCCTGCCGGATCCGCATCAGGGCCTTCGATGTGGCGATCTGCCGGATCCAGCCCCACAGGTGTCCTTCCCCGCGGTACTGCTTGATGCTCCGGACCACCTCGAGAAACGTGTCCTGCAGCACGTCCTCGGCGTCCTCGGGGCGCCGCAGCACGCGGAGCGCGAGATTGTAGACGGGCGTCTCGAACGCCCGGTAGAGCGCCTCGAGCGCTTCCAGGTCGCCTGACTTCGCCCGGGCAACGAGAATGTCGGGAACGGCGAGAGAAATCGTCATCTCCTGAACTACAAAGATGCGTCAAGCGCGAAAGACGTCGCACAATACGAAAGACGTCCCGCAAAGACGTCGCGCAAAGGCGTCACGCGACGACGTCAAGCGACACCGTACCACCACGTCGCCCCTGACACCATCTAACCCATTGCCATCTTGCGAGTTGCGGCTATCTTCCGGCATGCCTGATCTCGACAAGTCCACGCTGCACACCTGGCTGCACCACTGGCAGGACGAATACGACGCCGCCTA
>QHTS01000224.1 GCA_003220905.1 Gemmatimonadota bacterium
CCCGAGCTCACGGTGGCGACCCTGTCGCAGGAGCATGGCCTGATCCGCGCCGAATCTCCGGCGGCGCTCGACGGTCGCTTCACGGTCGGCGCGCAGGTCGAGATCATCCCAAACCACTCGTGTCTGACCGTCGCGCATTTCGATCAGTATCACGTCGTCCGGGGAGCGGGAGAGGAGAGGCGGGTGGTCGATCGCTGGAAGGTCGAGCGGGGGCGATGACACGACATGCGACCCCGAGGTCTGTGAGCGCCGTCATCGAGCGGACAGTCCCGGCGCGTTCTCTTCCCCTTGAGATTTTGCACGCCGTCTTCCTTCACGTCCTGGGTTCGCCATGAAGACCTTTCTCCGGCATCTTGTGCTGTGCACGCTGCCCGTCCTGTTCGCCGCGGGCGCGGGCTACGGCTTCACGTTCATCCAGGGGTCGTGCGGCGCCATGGTGGGCGCGCTGTTCGCCGGTAAGTGCGCCGGGCGGCAGCGCGAGTACCAGGTGAGGTTCCAGGTCGCGGGGGCCGCGGCCGGTACCGTGATCGCAGCGACCCTGGGCACGTGGCTGGAACATCGTCGCCGGCGCGCCGTACAAGGGACACCTTCTGAAGGAGAGCCGTCATGAAGCGCATGGCTATGATCGCTGCGTCGGCCCTGCTCCTCGGCCGGGGACTCGCCGCGCAGGACACCACTCAGGCCGCGGCACCCGCCGCTGCCGCACCTCAAGTGACGGTCGTCGATGCGGTGGTCGCGCGGTCGGTCCTGGACCGGCAGCCGCAGGACACCGGCACCGCCTTCCCGGCGGATGTCGCTCAGCTGATCAGCTGGACCAAGGTGGAGGGCGCCGGTGGCTCGAGCATCCACCACGTGTGGTTCCACGGCGACACGCAGGTGGGCGACGTCGAGCTGCAGGTGGGCGGGTCGCCCTGGCGCACGTGGAGCCGCAAGACGGTGCCGGCCGATTGGACCGGAGCCTGGCACGTCGAGGTGAGAGACGCGGCGGGCACGGTGCTGAAGCGCATCGACTTCACGGTCGGACAATAGACGTCGCGCGACGCCACGACGCCACGTTGCACGAGCTCGCTCGACAGACCTCCTGCAACGTGGCGTCGTGCCGTCGTGGAACGTATTCTAGAACTCCATGGATCTGGTGCACCAAGTCGCAGCGATGGCGCTACGGATGAGCCTCGATGGAGACACGTTCCTGTGTCACTCTCGCCACCCGACCTGCCGCAGCCATCTGTCCATTTCGCGTTGCCGCGCGGCCCAGTCGGCCCGGCGCAGATCCTGCGCCAGCGGCCCCAGGCCGATCGCGCGCCGGCGTGCGTCGACACCCGCCGGGTCCTCGAGCGGCAAGGGACTCAACCGTCCGTGCTTGTCCCAATCGAACTGGGTGCCATAACGCTGCGGCCGGCCCTCGAACGTGCGGATCCGGTCTTCGAGCATGGCGACCTCGAGCGGCGAGACCTCGCCCTCGCTCGCCCCGCCTTGGAGCAGGGTCAAGCCCCGGCGCATGAGCGGAGGGTTCGCGATCGCGTGCTGCAGGATGAGCCACGCCGCCCGCGCGCTCGCTTCGCCGACGCGCGAACGACCGGGCCAGCCATGGGCGTCAATGAGCGCCGCCAGGCGAGTGCCATGACGTTGATGCAGCGCTGCCATGCGCGGATGGTAACCCTGGAAGAGCGACCCGTCGCGGGCCAGGTCGTCACGCAGAGCGAGGTCGGCGCGGGCCATCTCGAGTAGCTCTGCGCTAATGGCGTTCCAGTCGGTCGGCACGGTCTCCGCTAGGCGGCAGCCCGCAGAGATGCTCGCCCGTCAGCGCCGCCGAACGCCGGTACGCGTGGCGGGCGCACGCGTCTGAGTCCCGTGGAAGATCGCCGGTGGGAGCGCGATCCCTTGGGTTCGTCCCGTCACCGGCGCCGCCGCTTCCCCTCCTGCCCTCGATCCGCTTCCGGCCGCCACCGCCAGCCCCCGTTCCCGCATCATCGTGGGTGCGGTCGCCTGGACGGCAAGCGCGTCCCGCCGCGACACGAGCGTGCGCGACGCAGCCGGTGCGGACTGGGCGGGTGGTGATACCGTCAGGCCGGTCAGGACGAGCGAACCGTTGCGCCCGGGCGCTTCGGGAGCCTCTTCGCGCACCCGTGTCGGTGTGAGCGTCAGGCTCACCACCCGACCGAGAGCGGGCTCGGCCGGCGCACTCACGACGCGGCGCCGGGCGGGGACCGCAGGGCGCGCCGACGCGCTCGCGAGCACCGATCGCCCCGGCCCGAGCGGCACCGCCCGGATCGGGAAACTCAGCCGTTCACGTGGACGAAGGAGCGGCGCTCGCGCGCGGGGTTCGATCGGCCGGTGGTCGGGAGTCGGCGCCTTGCGCACGAACCCGGTCTCACCCGCCGCCCTCCTCCCGTCCCGCGGAATCACGGCCGTCGCAGACGATCCACGCAGCGCGAGCGCGAGCGTACGGGTCGGCTCGGCGGCTGGTGCCTCGGGAACCCGCCGCCCGCGATGGTCGAACCGCCCGTCGCCGATGCAGGGCGAGAACAACGGATCGCACAGCGCCAGGGACTCGAACACGTTCTGTTGGAACCCGATGAACGTGCAGTCGGTGCACGCCGGGTACATCGGATATTGGGCCGCCGTGTCCTGCTGCATCGCGTAGACAGGCGGCGCGACGGTGTACGTCGCGATGTCGTAATTGAAATAGCCGTCACCCAGCATGCGCTGTACGATGTCCGAGAGGACACCTTCGCCGTCCGACCCGTCCCACGACGACGCGAGCGCGTCGGGGTTCCACGCCGCGGCACGCACGAACTCGTCAAACCGATAGGCCCTGGGTGCCAGCGCGGCGAGCACGAGTCCCGAGCCGTCGGGCTCCGCGACCACGAAAGCGACGCGGCTCGGCGTCGCCTGGATCTCGTAGGTGCCCGCGCG
>QHTS01000226.1 GCA_003220905.1 Gemmatimonadota bacterium
GCCGCGCCGATCTTGAGCGTGCCGAACAGCGCCCCCACGAACCCCGGCCCGTCGGGAAGGGCGATCATAACGCGCTGCTCGGGCTCGACGCCGCTTTCGGTGAATACGTGGCCGAACCGATTCGCCAGCGCCTGGATCTCCCGGTAGGTGAGCGTCCCCGCGTCGGTGAGCACGGCAGGCCGCTCGCCCTTCCCTTCACGCATGCGGGCGTCGAGGAAGTAGTCGGCGATGTTGAACTGCTCGGGCGGCTGGAAGCTCATCGTGACAGATATCGGCCGTGGACGGCTGGCGGTCAACCGCCGCGCCCGGTACGATACAGCACCCATGGCAGTCCTCGACCTCGCGCACCTGACCTGGGAGGAGGTTCGCGACCTCGACCGGACGAAGACGGTGGCGATCGTGCCCGTCGGCGCCGTCGAGGCGCACGGTCCCCATCTACCGCTCGCGACCGACGTGATCATCGCCGAGGCGATGGCGCGCGCGGCGGCGGGGCGGCTCGCCGCCCGCGGCCACGAGGCGGTGCTGCTCCCGGCCATCGCCTATACCGCCGCCGAGTTTGCCGCCGGGTTCCCGGGAACCGTATCCTTGCAGCCGGCCACGGTGACCGCGCTGCTCGTGGACCTGGCGCGCAGCCTTGCACGACACGGCCTTTCCCTCCTCGCGGTCGCCAACGCGCACCTGGACCCCGCACATCTGGGGGCCATCGAGGCCGCAGTGACGCAAATTCGGCGCGCGGACGGCGCCCGGATCGTGTTCCCCGACGTGACGAAAAAACCCTGGGCCGTCCGGCTCACGGAAGAGTTCCGGAGCGGCGCCTGCCACGCGGGCCAGTACGAGAGTTCGATCGTGCTGGCGGCGCGCCCCGAGTTGGTACGGGAGACGGTGCGACGCTCCCTGCCCGCCAACCCGCGCTCGCTCAGCGGGGCGATTCGCGCCGGGCAGACCAACTTCGAGCAGGCGGGCGGGCCCCGCGCGTACTTCGGGTCCCCGGCAGCGGCTCGAGCGGACGAGGGCGCCCGCACGATCGAGGTCTTGGGTGGGATTCTCGAAGAAGCGGTGCTCGCGGAGCTCGCGCGATGACGCTGGCAGGACGGGGCGCGGTCGTCACGGGCGGCAGCCGGGGCATCGGGCTGGCCGTGGCCCGCGCGCTCGCCGAGGCGGGTGCCGCAGTGGTCGTGGCGGCCCGAGCCCCGGACGGCCTCGAGGCGGTCGCCAGGGCGCTCTGCGCTGCGGGACGGCGGGCGTGGGCGGTCCCGTGCGACGTCGCCGACCCGGAAGGCGTACGGACCCTCGCCCGCGAGGCGGAGGCCAGGCTCGGCCACGTCGATATCCTGGTGAACAATGCCGGGATCAGCCACTCGGCGTCGGTGCAGAAGACCACGCTGGAGGAGTGGCAACGGATCCTGACGGTGAACGCGACCGGCCCATTCCTGTGCACCCAGGCTTTCCTCCCGGGAATGCGCGCGCGAGGCTGGGGGCGCGTGGTGAACATCGCATCCGTCGCGGGGCTCGGCGGAGGCAAGTACATCGCCGCGTACAGCGCATCGAAGCACGCGGTGATCGGCTTCACACGCTCGGTTGCCGCAGAGGTCGCGGGGACGGGCGTGACCGTCAATGCGGTTTGCCCCGGATACGTGGACACGGACATGACGCGGCAGTCGGTCAGCCGGATCGCGGCGAAGACCGGGATGTCGCCCGTGGACGCCCTGCGTGCAGCCCTCGACACCACCGGCCAGCGCCGGCTGATTCCGCCGGAAGAAGTGGCGAGCGCGGTGCTCGCGCTGTGCCACGGCGCCGGGAGTGCGACCAACGGGGAGGCCGTCGTGATCGCCGAGGCAGGCTCGCGCCGATGACCTTCCGCATCGTCAATCCCGACGCGCTCGGCCGACCGAGCGGCTGGAATCACGGCATGCTCGCCCCGGCCGGCGGCCGGATACTGTTCGTGGCCGGGCAGACCGCCCCCGAGCGTGCCGGGCTCGTCGAGCAGTGGGCCGGCGCGCTCGAGCGGGTGCTGGAGGTCGTGCGCGCGGCCGGGGGCGGGCCCGAGCAGATCGGCCGACTGACCGTCTATGTCACGGACCGACAGACTTATATCGCGAGCCTGAAGCCGCTCGGCGAGGTGCACCGCCGCCTCATGGGACGGCACTTCCCCGCGATGGCGCTCCTGGAAGTGCGGGGGCTCGTGGACGCGAACGCTGTCGTGGAAATCGAAGCGACCGCCGTGCTGCCCTGACCGACATCCGGAGATTCTCGCATGCCGCTTGCGCCTCAGTCCTTCCTCTACCGGCACGACCCCCACAGCGGCGTCGCTACGATCACGCTCAACCGTCCGGACCGTCTCAATGCCCTGACATTCGACGTGTACCGCGAGCTCCGCGACACGTTCCGGGCGCTCGACGACGAGCCCGGCGTGCGGGCGGTGATCATGACTGGAGCCGGGCGGGCGTTCTGCTCGGGCGGCGACGTCGAGGACATCATCGGAGCGCTGTTCGGGCGCGACGAGGCGGGGCTGCTCGAATTCACCCGCCTCACGTGCGACCTCATCCTCGCCATGCGGCAATGCCGGCGCCCGGTCGTCGGTGCCTTGAACGGAACCGTGGCGGGAGCGGGAGCCGTCATCGCCGCAGCGTGCGACGTGCGCGTCGCCGCCGAGTCGGCCAAGATCGCGTTCCTGTTCACGAAGGTCGGACTGTCGGGCGCCGACATGGGTGCCGCGTGGCTCCTGCCCCGCATCGTCGGGCTCGGTCTCGCGGCCGAGCTACTCATGACCGGCGATTTCATCGACGCGCAGACGGCACTCCGCATCGGCCTGTACAACCGGGTGGTGGCGGACGCCGCGGTGATGGGGGAGGCGCGCGGGCTCGCCGAGCGGCTGGCCCGCGGACCGTCGGTCGCACTGGGGATCACGAAGGACGCGCTCAACCGCGAAGCGCACATGGATCTCGTCACGGCGCTCGAGGCCGAGGCGCGCGCCCAGGCCGGGTGCATGGTGAGTCCCAACTTCCGCGCGGCCTACGAGGCTTTCAAGGCAAAGCGCGAGCCCAAGTTCGTCTGACCGTGCCCGATCCGACTACGGTCCGCGCCTTCCTAGCCGAGTCCCACGTCGCCCTGGCGGCGCGGGCCGCGGGCTACGCCGCGCGCGAGATCGCCCCCCTGCCCGAGCCCGCGGACGACGCCGCCGCGCGGGCGCAGGCGCGCGATCTCCTCGCCCAGCTCGGCCAGGCGGGCTGGTTCGCCCCGATCGCGGACCAGGACCTGCGCGCGGCGTGCCTCGTGCGCGAGGCCCTCGCCGGCGCCTCGCCGCTCGCGGACGCCGTGTTCGCGCTCCAGGCCCTCGGCACGGTACCGATCCTGCTCGCGGGCGCTCGCGAGCTCAAGGACCGCTGGCTCCCCGCCGTGCTCGCCGGCCGGGCGATGGCGTCGTTCGCGATGACCGAGCCGGAGGCGGGCACGGATGCGGCCGCAATCGCCACCGCCGCGCGACGGGACGGCAACGACTACGTTCTCACCGGCATGAAGACGCTCATTTCGAATGCCGGAATCGCGGACTTCTACACCGTGTTCGCGTCCACCGACCGGACGAAAGGCAACAAGGGGATTTCGGCGTTCGTGGTGCCGGCCGACACGCCGGGGCTCAGGTTCGTAGGCCCCCTCGTGCTGTCGGCGCCGCACCCGCTCGGTGAGATCGCGTTCGCCGACTGCCGGGTCCCCGCGTCAAGCCGGCTGGGCGCCGAGGGCGAGGGCTTCAAGCTCGGGTTGGCCACACTCGACCGGCTGCGTGCGACCGTGGCCGCCGCCGCGTGCGGGATGGCGGCGCGGGCGTTGCATGAGGCGGTGGCGCACGCCACCCGGCGGCGACAGTTCGGACACACGCTCGGCGAGTTCCAGCTGATCCAAGAGAAGCTGGCGCGGATGGCGACGGACCTCACCGCCGCCCGCCTCCTCACCTACCGCGCGGCCTGGGAGAAGGACCGCGGCGCGGAGCGGGTGACTCTCGAGGCGGCGATGGCCAAGGCGTTCGCGACCGAGGCCGCCCAGCGGATTGTGGACGACGCCGTGCAGATCCTGGGGGGCCGAGGCGTGCTCGCATCCCATCCGGTCGACCGGCTGTACCGCGCCGTCCGGGCGCTACGGATCTATGAGGGCACGACGGAGATCCAGCACCTTATCGTAGCGGGGGAGCTCTTAAAGCGGGCCGGGGGGGGGGGCGCGGCATGAGGATCGTCGTGGTGGGTGGCGGACCGGCCGGGCTCTACTTCGCGATCCAGATGAAGCGGGCGGATCCCTCGCACCACGTCACGGTGCTCGAGCGGAACCCTCTGGAGGCGACCTTCGGCTTCGGCGTCGTCTTCTCCGACGCCACGCAGGACACGCTCGCGGAAGCGGATCACGAGACCTACCAGGAGATGGCGCGGCACTTCCACCATTGGGACGACATCGACGTCCACGTCAACAACACGGTCGTCACGTCCACCGGTCACGGGTTTAGCGGGCTGTCGCGGCGTACGCTGCTCGCGATCCTCGGGCGCCGCGCCGAAGCGCTCGGCGTGTGTCTCGAGGTCGGCAGGGAGGTCGCGGACGTCCGGGCCCTCCTGGGAGCCGATCTCGTCGTCGCGGGCGACGGCTTCAACAGCGTGGTGCGCCAGCAGTTCGCCGACCGGCTCAGGCCGACCGTGGATTGGCGCCCCAACCGCTATGTGTGGCTCGGCACGAGCCGCCCCTTCCCCGCGTTCACGTTCTACTTCAAGCGCGATCGCCACGGCCTCTGGCGGGTCCACGCCTACCAGTACGAACGGGGATGCTCGACGTTCATCGTCGAAGCCACGGAAGCGACCTGGCACGCGGCGGGGATGGACCGCGCCGACGAGGACGCGACCCTCGCGTTCTGCGAGGCGTTGTTCGCAGAGGAGCTGCAGGGTCATCGGCTCCTCAAGAACCGCTCCCTGTGGCGCAACTTCGGCACGCTGCGGAGCGAGCGGTGGCATCACGAGAACGTCGTGCTGCTGGGCGACGCGGCCCACACCGCCCACTTCTCCGTGGGATCGGGCACGAAGCTCGCCATGGAGGACGCGGTCGCCCTGGCACGCGCGCTCGAGCGCACGCCCGGGGGCGACGTGCCCGCCGCGCTCGATGCGTACGAGGCCGAGCGGCGACCGGCGGTCGAGAGCCTGCAGCGCGCGGCGCAAGTGAGCCTCCAGTGGTTCGAAGACACCGCGCGCTACATGGATCTCGCGCCGATCCAGTTCGCCTTCAACCTGCTCACCCGGAGCCTGCGGATCACGCACGACAACTTGAAGCTCCGCGATCCCAAGTTCGTCGGGGAAGTGGACCGCTGGTTCGCCGCGCGGACCGCCGAGCAGAGCGGCGTGGACGTCCCCAACAGTCCGCCCCCGCCGCCCCTGTTCACGCCGTTTCGGTTGCGGGACGTGCTGTTCGTGAACCGCGTGGTCGTGTCCCCGATGTGCCAGTACTGCGCCGTGGACGGCACGCCCGACGATTGGCATCTGGTGCACCTCGGCGCGAGAGCCATCGGCGGCGCGGGACTCGTGTTCACCGAGATGACCGACGTGTCGCGCGAGGGCCGGATCTCGCCGGGGTGCACCGGCATGTACAAGCCGGAGCACGTGCCGGCCTGGAAGCGGATCGTGGACTTCGTGCACGCCCACAGCCCCGCGAAGATCGGCCTGCAACTCGGCCACGCGGGCCGCAAAGGCTCGACCCGCCTCGCCTGGGATGGGATGGACGAGCCGCTCGCGGACGACAACTGGCGAATCATCGCCGCCTCCCCCATTCCCTACTTCCCCCACAGCCAGGTGCCACGGGCGATGGAGCGGCGAGACATGGACGCGGTGCGCGACGACTTCGTGCGTGCGGCGCGCATGGCGGAGCAGGCGGGCTTCGACATCCTCGAGATCCACTTCGCCCACGGTTACCTCCTCGCGAGCTTCATCTCGCCGCTCACGAACCGCCGCACGGACGAGTACGGCGGACCGCTCGGAAAACGGATGCGGTTTCCCCTGGAAGTGTTCGACGCGGTGCGCGCGGTGTGGCCAGAGCACAAGCCGATCTCGGTGCGCGTCTCGGCCGTGGACTGGGCACCCGGCGGCACTGAGCCCGGCGATGCGGTCGAGATCGCCAGGCTCCTCAAGGCGCACGGCTGCGATATCGTGGACGTGTCCGCGGGCCAGACGGTGCCCGACGCGAAGCCCGTCTACGGTCGCCAGTTTCAGACGCCGTTCGCCGACCGTGTACGGCACGAGGCGGAGATTCCCACCATGGCGGTAGGCAACATCTCGTCCTACAGCGACGTGAACACGATCCTGGCCGCGGGGCGCGCCGATCTCTGCGTCCTGGCGCGCGCGCACCTCTGGGATCCCTACTGGACCCGCCACGCCGCTCACGAGATGGGCTACGCGCTGCCCTGGCCGCCGCAGTATTCGACGCTCGACACCTACAAGCCGCGGTTCACGTGAGAACGACCGGGGAGAGGGGAGAAGGAGCCGGCAGATGCCTGTGACGTATTCGAACTACCTGAAATTGGACGAGCTCCTGTCGCTGCAGCAGCCGCGCTCCGCGGGCCCCGAGCACGACGAGATGCTGTTCATTGTCATCCATCAAGTGTACGAGCTGTGGTTCAAGGAAATGCTCCACGAGCTCGCCTATCTGGCCCAGCTGCTGCGCACGAACGACACGCCGCGCGCGCTGCACACCCTGAAGCGGATTCTCACCGTGCTCAAGGTGATGGTCGCGCAGATCGATGTGCTCGAGACCATGACGCCGCTCGAGTTCCTGTCGTTCCGCGACCGGCTCGAGTCGGGAAGCGGGTTCCAGTCGTTCCAGTTCCGCGAACTCGAATTCGTGCTCGGGGTGAAGCACCCTGCCGCGCTCGCGCGCTACCCCGAAGGGAGCGAGCCCCGGCGCCGGCTCGAGACCAGGTATCGCGAGCCAACGCTGTGGGACGCTTTTCTCGCCTATCTCGCGGGGAACCAGTATTCCGTGCCGGCCTCCCTGCGCGGCCGGGACGTGACCCGGCTTCCCGAGCCGTCGCGCGAGATGCAGCAGGTGCTGATCACCGTATACCGGACAAACCCCGCCGTGGCGTCCCTGTGCGAACGACTGGTGGATCTGGACGAGGGCATAATGGAGTGGCGCTATCGGCACGTGAAGATGGTGCAGCGCACCATCGGCACGAAGGCGGGCACCGGCGGAACCGCCGGGGCAGAGTACCTCGAAACGACGCTCAACAAGCCCGCCTTCCCCGACCTCTGGGCGATCCGCACGGAGCTGTGACGGAGTGTACCCGGAGGCGCTGTACGCGAGCCCAAACGCCCTCGCGCCCCATTACGGCCGCTTTCGGGTCGCGGAGCGATTGCTGCTGACGGGCCACTCGCATCAGGCCTGGCCGGACGTCGCTCTCGAGGCCCAAGGACGGGCCTGGCTCGACGCGGC
>QHTS01000227.1 GCA_003220905.1 Gemmatimonadota bacterium
GGCTCTGCTCGACCTTGGGGAGGAAGGCGCCGCTGCCCCGCTTCACGTCGAGGACGAGCGCGTTCAGCCCCTCGGCGAGCTTCTTCGACATGATGCTGGCGGCGATCAGCGGAATCGCCGCGACGGTGCCCGTCACGTCGCGCAGCGCGTACAACCGGCGGTCGGCGGGGGCGATCTCGGGCGTCTGCCCGATCATCGCGCACCCGAGCGTCATCACCTGTGCCTTGGCCTCGGCGAGCGACAGGCCGGTGCGGAACCCGGGGATCGCTTCGAGCTTGTCGAGCGTGCCGCCGGTGTGACCGAGCCCGCGGCCCGACATCATCGGCACGGCCACACCACACGCGGCGACGAGCGGCGCGAGCACCAGCGACACCTTGTCGCCGACGCCGCCGGTCGAGTGCTTGTCGACGCGCGGCGTCCCCCACGAGTCGAACGCGAGCCGCTGGCCCGAGGCGAGCATCGCGTCGGTGAGGGCGGCGAGCTCCTGGCGCTCGAGCCCGCGGAGCAGCACCGCCATGAGCAGCGCGGACATCTGGTAGTCGGGGACGCGGTCCGCCGTGTACGCCGCCACCAGGGCGGACCACTCCTCCGGCGTGAGGGCGCCGCCGTCGCGCTTGCGCTCGATGAGGGGCACGACCAACATTATCGGCCCCCGTCCCCACGGAGTCCTCGATGCGCCGTCCCGCGTCCCTGCTCATCTGCCTCGCCGTTCCTGCGCTGCTCGCCGGCCAGGCGCGGCCCACGGTGGCGGAGCACATCGCGCTCGGCGACAGCGCGCACGCGGCCCTCGCGCCGCCGCAGGCGCTGGGACACTATCGCGCCGCGCTCGCCCAGGATTCCACGAACTACGCCGCCCTGTGGAAGGCGGGGCGCGAAGCCGTCGACATCGCGAAGCAGATCGAGGGCAAGGACGACTCCTCCAAACAGGTCCGGGACAGCCTCTACGTGGTGGCGCGGGCGTACGGCGAGGCCGCGGTGCGCGTGAATCCGAACGGGGCGGACGGGCACTTCACGGTCGCGCAGGCCCTGGGCCGCCTGTCGCGCACCAAGGGCGGCAAGGAGCGGGTCCGCTTCGCCAAGCTCATCTACGACGAGGGGATGAAGGCCCTCGAGCTCGACTCGACGCACGACGGCGCGAATCACCTGATCGGAGCGTGGCATGCCGAGGTCAAGCGGCTGTCGGGGTTCCAGAAGTTCTTCGCCAAGACGCTGTTCGGCGGCGGGTTCCTGGACAAGGGCAACTGGGAAGACGCCCAGCGGTACCTCGCGAGGGCCGTCGCCCTGAAGCCGCAGAACATTTTCCACCGCCTCGAGCTCGCCGAGGTATACGTCGACCTCGGCAAGTACTCCAAGGCGCGGGAGCAGTTCACGGCCATCGACCCGCTGCCCATCGCGGACGTGCTCGACCACGAGTACAAACAGGAAGCCAAGCAAATCCTCGCAGACATCAAGGGCGAGAAAGACGAGACCTAGCGCCGGCCCATCAGGCGCTCGATCTCGGCCGTGGTCTTCGGTGCCTTGGCGGAGAGCCACTCCGCCCCGGTCGCCGTCACCAGCACGTCGTCCTCGATCCGGACGCCCAGGGCTTCCTGCGGCAGGTAGATCCCGGGCTCGATCGTGATTACCATCCCCTGCTTGAGCGGCGTGCGGTAATCGCCCACGTCGTGCACGTCCATGCCCAGCCCGTGCGACAACCCATGAATGAAGTAGGCGTCGCACGGTACGCCGCATAGCGTACCCGAATGCGCGCGCATGTAGTCCTTCGCGATGCGATTGAGGCGCTCGATCGTCGTGCCGGGACGGGTGGAGTCGAACGCCGCCTGCTGGGTCGCCAGCACGAGGTCGTAAATCGCCTTCTGCCGCGGCGTGAACTTTCCGTTCACGGGGAAGGTGCGCGTCACGTCGGCGGTGTACTGTCCCCACTCGGCGCCCGCGTCTACCACGACCAAGTCGCCGTCCCGCGTCTGGCGCCGGTTGACGTCGTAGTGAAGCGTGGTGCTGTTGGGACCACTGCCCACGATCGAGGGATAGCCCACACGATCGGCGCCGTTTCTGCGGAATTCCGCCTCGAGCGCCGCCTCGATCTCGTATTCCCACATACCGGGGCGGGCCGCCTGCATCGCCGCGATGTGCCCGAGCACCGAGATGTCGACGGCCTTCCGCATGCGAGCTACTTCGTCGGCGTCTTTCACCAGTCGCAGCGAGTCCGCGATGGGGCGAAGGTTGCGTACGTCGATCCCCGCGAAGACGAGGTCACGCAGCCGCGGATCGTCGCGCGTCGTCTGGTCGAGGGGCACATAGAGGGGGCCGCGGACGCGGAACAGGGCGGCGGAGAGCAGCGGATCGAGTGAGTCCGTGGGGAGGACACGCGCGATGCCACTGACGCGGACCGCCGTGCTGTCCGACCCGAGGCGCAGGCCGGTCCAACGCTCCTGGAACGGATTGCGCGGCGGCAGGAACAGGACGGTCTCGGTGGCGCCGCCACCCGCAACGAGGAGGAGCCACGCGTCCTGGGTCTCGAGCTCCGTGAAGTAGAAGAACGTGTTGCTCTGGCGGAAGTCGTTGTCCTGGAGATAATCGCGCTCGAGCTCGCGCTCGTGCGCGGCGGGCACGAGCACGACGCCGCGGCCGATGCGGGCCAGCAGCGCGCGCCGGCGGGCGGCGACGTTCGCCGTGTCGACGGGACGCGCCATGCCCGGCAACTCCGGCACCGGCGTCCAGGCGCCGAGCGGCGGCGGCGCGGGGCTCGGGCGCCCCTGCGCGGCGAGCGCGGGCACGGCGACGCAAGCGGCGAAGATGAGCGATCGCATGGGCTCCGAAGCTATCGCGCGCGCGCGCGCGCGGCAACTTGACGCCGCATCCGCCGGGGACGCAAACTATGCCATGCCTCTCCCCTCCGCTCTCGAGGCGCGCGTTGCCGAGCTCGAGCGCGAGCGCAAACATCTGCTCGCCATCATCGAGATCCTCAAGGAAGTCTCCACCTCGCTCCACTTCATCGACATCCTCCAAGCCATCGCCCGCAAGCTCGGCGAGGCGTTCGGGCTGGACCGTTGCTCGATCTTTCTCGCCGAGCGCGGCGGCCGCTCCGTGCGGCTGGTCGCCTCCTACGAGGATCCGACCATTCGCAACTACGTGGTGGACCTCGAGCGCTACCCGGAGCTGAAGCGCGCCATGCAGGGGGGCGAAACGGTGTTCATCCCCGACGCGGCCACCGATCCGAGTCTCAAGCACGTGAAGGGCGAGCTCATCAGCCGCCGCGTGAAGTCCATCACGGTGGTGCCGATCACGTGGCGGGGTGTGGCAATCGGGGCGATCTTCCTGCGCACCTTCCGCGACGGCCCGACGTTCTCCGACGAGGACGTGCGATTCGTGCAGGTGGTCGCCGCGATCACCGCGCAGGCGCTGCGCAACGCGCACCGCTACGAGCGCCTGGCCCAGCGCCAGCAAGAGACCGGTGAGACGATGCGGCGCATGGAGCTCGAGCGGGTGGCGCTGCTGTCGTTCCTGCGCCGCCTGCTCGGGGCGTTCGGCGAGCGCGAGGGCGCCTGGGCGGAAGGGCTTCTGCCGCGCGCCTCGGCCGA
Source organism: Gemmatimonadota bacterium (assembly GCA_003220905.1). Lineage (GTDB taxonomy): Bacteria > Gemmatimonadota > Gemmatimonadetes > Gemmatimonadales > GWC2-71-9 > AG41. The sequence continues at coordinate 3,582 of QHTS01000227.1, forward strand.
CGAGCTCGATCGGTTGGTCGGCGTCGCGATGGCCGTCATTCAAGAGGAAGCCAAGGGTCGGTGAAGGGTCCTGCCGCACGAGCCGCCCAGCTGCGGCGGCTCATCGAGCGCGCCAACTCCGCCTACTACGTGCTCGACAAGCCGGAGATGTCCGACGCCGAGTACGACCGCCTGTTCCGCGAGCTGCAGGAGCTCGAGGCCCAGGATCCCGAGCTCCGCACCCCCGACAGCCCCACGCAGCGCGTCGGCGCGGAGCCCGCGACGGCGTTCAAGAAGCACCGCCACCTGGTGCCGATGCTGTCACTCGCCAACGCCTTCAACGAGGCAGAGCTGGCCGAATGGGAAGATCGCAACGCCCGGCTCGTCCCGGAGGTCCGCACCGCGGGCTACACGCTCGAAGTGAAGATCGACGGCGCCGCGGTGAGTCTCACCTACGAGAAGGGGCTGTTCGTCGTGGGCGCCACGCGCGGGAACGGCCTGGTCGGAGAAGACGTCACCGCCAACCTCCGCACGGTGATCGACGTGCCGCTGCGGCTCACCGGAAAGGGCTGGCCCAAGCTGATGGAGGTGCGCGGCGAGGTCTATTTTTCCAAGTCGCGCTTCGCCCAGCTCAACCGCGAGCGCGAGCAGGCAGGCGAGCCCATGTTCGCCAATCCGCGCAACGCCGCCGCGGGATCGCTGCGCCAGCTCGACCCCAAGATCACCCGCAGCCGCGGCCTGCAGATCTTCTGCTTCCACATCGAAGCGCCCGGCCAGAAGCTCCCCGCGGCGACGCAGCACGAGCTGCTCGAGCAACTCACCGCGTGGGGCTTCCCGGTCGAGCAGCACCACACGCTCGTCCCCGACCTGCCCCACGCCGACACGGAAATCACTAGACTCGAGAAGCTCCTCCCCACGCTCGACTACGGCGCCGACGGCGTCGTGGTGAAGGTCAACCCGATCACGCTGCACGCCGAGCTGGGCACCGTCGGGAACCGCGAGCCGCGTTGGGCCATCGCTCGCAAGTTCGCACCCGAGGTCCAGATCACGAAGCTCAAAGAGATCCGGATCAACGTGGGACGCACCGGCGCGCTCAACCCGTACGCCGTGCTCGAGCCCGTGGAGATCGGGGGCGTCACGGTCACGACCGCCACGCTGCACAATTTCGAATTGATCAAAGCGAAGGACATCAGGGAGGGCGACCTCGTCGAGGTCACCCGGGCGGGTGAGGTCATCCCCCAAGTGCTGGGACCGGTGAGAAAGAAGGGGATGCGTCGAGCGCGGCCGTATCAGCCGCCCGAGCGTTGCCCCGTCTGCAAGTCAAAGGTCGAGCACCCGCAGGACGAAGTAATGGTGTACTGTCCGAACGTCTCCTGCCCCGGCCGCGTGTTCGAGAGCATTGTCCACTTCGCGGCGGTGATGGACATCCGGGGGCTCGGGCCCGAGCGTGTCAAAGCCCTCCTCGATGCGAAGCTAATCGAGAACGTGGCAGACCTCTACGATCCCAAGAGGCTGAACGTGATGCGGCTGCTCGCGCTCGAGGGCTTCGCGGAGAAATCCGCGCAGCAGCTGCTCGACGCCATCGACGGGTCGAAGCGGCAGCCACTCTCGACTTTGCTCTTCGCCCTGGGCATCCGGCACGTCGGGGCCCAGGGGGCGAAGCTCTTGGCCCGGCACTTCGGGAACATGAAGGCCCTCGCCAAGGCCAGGGCCGAGGAGATCAGCCAGATCCGGGGCATCGGGCCGGCGATCGCGGAGGCGGTCGCTGGGTTTTTCGTCGATCCCCAGAACCAGAAGCTGGTAAAGCGCCTCGACGAGCTCGGCCTCAATATGGACGAGCCGATAACGGCCGAGTCGAAGGGCCCGCTCGCGGGACAGACCTACGTGGTGACGGGCACCCTCCCGTCGCTCTCCCGAGCGAAGGCGGCCGAGCTGATCGAGGCGGCGGGTGGGCACGTGGCCGACAGCGTGTCGAAGAAGACCACCGCCCTCGTCGTCGGTGCGGACGCGGGCTCGAAGCTCGAGAAAGCCAAGGCGCTCGGCATCCCGGTCATCGACGAGGCGGAACTCTTGCGCCGCGCACGGGCCAAACCCTAAGTTGGCGTCCCAGATGAGCGCCCCCCCCTCCACCGCCGCGACCGAGGCCCTCACGATCGGGCGCGCCGGCCTGCGGCAGCTCCACGACAGCCTGTCGCGCGATGCGCCCGACTTGACGGTCCCTGTCCTCCAGGAAGTCGGTTTCGCCGCCGGCGCGGGCGTCTTCCAGGCGTTTTGCGTCTGGCTCCCCGCAGAGACCGGCGTCGCGCGGCCCGACGACCTCGACGCGGGGCGGCTGAACGACGTCCTGTCCGCATTCTTCCAGGCGACGGGGTGGGGCTCGGTCACCGTCGCGCCGCTCGGCAACGCGGCGCTCGTGGTGGACTCGAGCGACTGGGCCGAATCGCTCCCCGGGAGCGCCCAGGAGCCGATGTGCTTCTTCTCGTCAGGCATGCTCGCGGATTTCTTCGGCCGCCTGTCGGGGGAGCCCGTTGCCGTGATGGAGGTGGAGTGCCGGTCTCGAAACGACGAGCGGTGCCGGTTCTTGTCCGCCTCCCCGGATACGTTGAATGTCGTCTACGAACAGATGAAGGAGGGAAGAGGCTACGAAGAGGCGCTTAGCCCCGTGTGAATCCCGTCGACGATCAGATCCGCGACATCGTCAGTCGCGAAACCAGGGCATGGGATGCCCAGGACGCGCAGCTCCTCGTCTCCTGCTTTCATCCGGCCATGGTCTGGCCCTGGCCTCCCACTGCACAATCGCACGATCCGATGACGTGGGTCATGGTGTGGGGTCGTTTCAACGCGGAGCGCTGGAGGCACGGGTGGCAGGAGCTGTTCGAGACCCACGCCCTGGTCCACAACCGGCGCGAGATCAAAAAGATCGTCGTCTCTGCCGAAGGCGACGGGGCGTTCGCGGTCGTGGACATCGACACGCTGTGGCGGCACAAGCAAACGGGCGCAGCGCAGCACTGGAAGGGGCGAACCTGCAAGATCTACACGCAGGTCGGGACGCAGTGGAAGATGATCGCGCAGACGGGGGTGCTTCAATACTGACGACGTCGAGCGGAGACGTCAGGTAAACGACGTCACGCGACGACGTCATCGCCGGGCGACGCTCACCCCCTCGAACAACACCGCCGGCGCCCAGCGGGACCCCGTCCAGCGCGCGTCGTTCCCGAAGCTCCCGACCCGTTTCCACAACTCGTACGCGTTCCCCGCGACCGCTGCGTCCTTCACGCGACCCGTGATCTCGCCCCGCTCGATTCGGTACGCCAGTGCGACCGGATGACTGAACGCCCCGCCGGTCACGTTCCCCTGCCCCACCCCGATCAGCTCGTCGACCAGCAAGCCGTCGGTGATACCGGCCAGCAATCCCCCCCCCAACGGTAGGGGCGCAGCATGCTGCGCCCCTACATCGCCCAAGACGATGTTGGTGTACGCCGGCACGGGTTTCCCGAAGATCCCGCGCTGTCCGTTCCCGGTGCTCTCCGCCTTCGCGCGCGCCGCCGTCTCGAGGTCGTAGATGAACCGTTGCACGACGCCACGTTCCACAAGACACAACGCGCGGGAGGGCACGCACTCATCGTCCAGGGGGCGAGACGCGGTGCGACCGACGCGGAGGGGATCGTCGGTGAGCGAGAACTGGGGGTCGAACACCTGCTCGCCGACCTTTGCGCCCAATGGGGAAATGCCCTGGAGCACCGCCTTCCCGGAGAGGGCCTGGGTCACGGGAAGCATCAGAGCGGACAGGCCGGCCGGAGTGAAGACGACCGGGAGAGAACCTTGGGGCGGAGCGACAACGCGCAGCGCGTGATCGAGCCGCGCGGTGATCGAGGCGACCAGGGCCGTCAGCGCCTCGTCCGACGGGAGATCCGCTCCCTCGAGCGCGTCCGAGACCACGAGCACGTCGTCGCCGGCGATGCGCCACACGTCGGCGCTCACGCCGAATCCCGTGCCGCGATACTCGCCGCCGGCCCCCGCAGAGTTGGCGACGCGCGTCGCCGTCGTTTCGCGGTCGATCGCGACGTTGACCCGGCATCCCTGGCGCTCGAGCCGCGCCAGGAGCGAGCGCCCGATTCCGATGAGCTCGTCGAGGGACGCTTGCGCCGCCCGGTCGAAGAACGTCGTGAGCGGCGGAATGGGAGCCGGCACCGGAAACGCGAGGTCCAACTCCTCCCCGAGTTCGGCCGACGCCAAGGCGCGGTCAAGTAGGGGCCCAGCATGCTGCGCCCCTACATCGTTCCCCTCCACCGCCGTCGTTCCCGCGACCCCGACGCGCCCCCGGTGGCGCACCCGGAGATTCGCTCCTGCTTCTTCGGTAGTACCGGCTGACTTGAGCCGCCCCCACTCGAATGCGACCGTCGTCCGCTCCAAGCGCCGCCACACGGCATCGGCGCCACCGTCCGCGCGGCGCCGGGCCAGCTCGACGAGCTGCGCGATCACGCCGCCAATTCGCCGCCGACCAGCGCCTCCTCGATGCGGACGTGCGGCGCCCCTTCGGTGACCGGGAGCGGGTACTGGCCCGCCTTGCCGCAACCGCCGCCCATCTGATTCCAGCGGAAGTCCGCGGCGATATGATCGATGCGGTCGAGCGTCTGAAACAGATTCCCCGCGAGCACGACGTCCTTCACCAGCTCCGCCACCCGCCCGTCGCGGATCATGCGGCCGTAGGCGGCCGTGAACGAGAAGTTCTCGAGCATCGTCTGGCCACCGAACGCGCCGCACGCGTAGACCCCGAGCTTCACGTCGCCGATCAGGTCCTCGAGGCTTCCGCCCCCCCGGGCCCCCGCGATGTAGGTGTTCGTCATGCGCACGATCGGCGGGTGGCGGAACGAGATCGCCCGTGCGTTGCCGCTGGGCCGCTCGCCCATCGCGGCGGCGGTTTCGCGTGAGTGCAGCCGGCCGACCAGGATCCCTTCCTTGATCAGCGGGGTGTCCCGGGTGGGCGTTCCCTCGTCGTCGAACGGGAGCGTCCCGCGCAGGCCAGGGGCCGCGCCGTTGTCCCCCACGTTGAGCACCGGTTTCCCGAAGCGGCGGCCGAGGGTCATCATCTTGCGTGCCTGCGGGTTCTCGTACACGAAGTCCGCTTCGGACAGGTGCCCGAACGCCTCGTGGATGAACACGCCGGCCAGCTCCGGATCGAGGATCACGGGATACGTGCCGCCCTTCACCCTGGGCGCGTCGAGCAGCTGCACCGCCCGCTCCGCGACCTCGCGGAACCCCGCCGCCTTGTCCTGCACCGAGTGCCAGCCGCGGCGCAGCCCGATGGATTCGAGTCCCTTCTCGATCGTGCCGTCTCGGCGCGCCACGGCGGTCCCGGAGAGCGTGACTTCGGGCCGCAGCTCGTGCAGGATCGTACCCTCCGAGTTCACGTACCAGTACTCGCTCACCTCGTCGCGATACACGGCGAGCGTGTCGACGATGCGGTCGCTCACACCGAGCATGGCGCCGTTGTACGCCTCGAGCAGCCGCTTCTTCTCTCGGCCAGGCGAATGGGCGGGTCCACCGGCACGGTGCGGGACAGCTCGGCCGCGCGCGTCACCATCGCCTCGAGCCGGCCGAGCGACGTGAAGGAGGCGACCCCCCAGCCGCCGCCCGCGTGCAGCACGCGCACACAGCCGCCCTGGTCCTCGCTTGCCGTGGCGGCTTCGAGCCGCCGGCCGCGGAAAGTCACGGCCGTGCTCCAAGTGCGTTCGACGCGGATTTCGGTGTAGTCGGCGCGGGAGCGGGCGAGCGCCGCGGTCAGCCGGTCGATCAACCGCCGAGTTCCTTGAGCTTCACGGCGTAGTCGGGCCGCATCACGATCTCCCCGTCGATGATGACCTCACGGTCCCAGGGAAGAATGATGAAGGTGTCGGTCTCGAGCGCGTAGAAGTCCGGCCGGAACTCGCCGGTGCGGAACGAGACGGCGGT
>QHTS01000229.1 GCA_003220905.1 Gemmatimonadota bacterium
GTAGCCACCGAGGGCGATGGCGTCGAGATCCCACTCGATGTCGTCCACGGCCCGTTCTTGCTCGCGGGCGTCCCGGTCGAGAACCCGGTAGCCCTCCGGCGTCACCACGGCGACGTCGCCGTCGTTCAAGTAGACCACGGACCGCGTATGACCCAGCACCGCGCTCGCGTCCGAGGCCACGAGGAACTCCCCGTCCCCGACGCCGAGCAGCACGGGGGAGCCGCGCCGGGCGACCACGATCTTCCCGGGATCCGGTTCGGCGACCACCGCAATACCGTAGGTCCCCTCGACGTGGTCGAGGGCCGCAATGACCCGCTCTTCGAGCGTCGCGCCGGGCGACTCCTCGATCAGATGCACCAGCGTCTCGGTGTCGGTCTCGGTCACGAAGCGATGGCCGTCCTGCTCCAGTCGCTTGCGGAGCACGTCGGCGTTCTCGATGATGCCGTTGTGCACGAGCGCGATCGTCCCGGTGCAGTCGCTGTGGGGGTGTGCGTTGCGCTCGGTCGGGGCGCCGTGGGTCGCCCAGCGCGTATGTCCGATGCCGCAGCGCCCGTGCACCGGCGTCCGAGCGAGGAGCTCGCGCAGGCCGGCGATGCGCCCCGCGAGCTTGCGGGTCTCCACGCCACCACCGTTCAGCACCGCGACCCCGGCGGAGTCGTAGCCTCGGTATTCCAGTCGGGCCAGCCCCTCAACCAGAACCGACACCGCCTCTCTGGGGCCGACGTATCCCACGATTCCGCACATCGCTCAGATGCCCTCACGCTTGAGTTCAAGCAACGGGTCGCCGGTGATCGCCAGACCGAACCGCGCGAGCTGGGCCAGCGTACCGTCACCTGCGCCGACCGTCAGATCCGGCAGCGGGAGGATCGGCGCACCGCACCGCTCGCACGTCGCCACCGGGCGTCGGCGGGTGCGTAGCGGGCGCTTGGGCCTCTCGGTGGTGCGCTTCTTACAGTCCTTGCAGTGCATACTCGGCGGTCTCAGGTCACGTCCCCGCACTTCAAGTTTGAGGCCCGGGCGACGCCAAACACCCGCGCGTGCCGCGTTACCGACCAGCGCGGCAATAGGTTAGCCGCCGTGCCCGGCGAGCCGGGGGCCGAGGTCCGGCGGCGCACTGCGTTGCGCCCGCGCGGCAGCCCGCCGCGGTCAAGCGGCGCACCACGAGCCTGTTGCAAGGCGAAGCGCGCCTCAGGCACGCCGCCACGCGACGGCCCCGGGTTTGCAGTCGCTGGGTCGCGCGGAAGGAATCGTTCACACAGGTGGTGGCTTGGAACTGGCCATGACGGAGCGAATGCCACAAAGCGGATTACCGCTCGTGCTGCTGGCCGGCGACGGCCAGGAGGCGACGCGCTGGCTCAGGGGTCTGCTCGAGAGCGGTGGATACGCCGTCCTCCAGGAGCGCTCGGGCCAGCATGCCCTCGACCGGGCGCGGACCACCGAGCCGGACGTGATCCTCGTGGACGCCGAGCTGCCCGACATGGCGGGTGTCGAGTTGTGCCGGACGCTTCGTGCCGATCCGCGCGTTTCGAGCAGCACACCGATTCTCTTGACGATCCGCGATGCAGCCACACGCGCGCAGCGGCTGGCCGCGTTGCGCGCCGGCGCCTGGGAGTGCATCACACCACCGCATGACGCGGATGAGATCCTCCTCAAGATCGGCGCGTACGTCCACGCCAAGCTCGACGCCGACCGGGCCCGAACCGAAGGACTGCTCGATGCCGTGACAGGACTCTACAACCGGCAGGGGCTCGCCCGCCGCGCGCGTGAGCTGGGATCGCAGGCGTTCCGGGAACACGGTCCGCTCGCCTGTGTGGTGCTCGCGCTGGACATCGAGCCAGCCGAGCCCGCCCCCGCCCAGCAGCAGGGCGGGACGAGCCTGGGGCGGTACGTGCAGGCGATCAAATCGGCGGCTCGGCTATCGGACGTGATCGGGCGCCTCAGCGCGACCGAGTTCGCGGTGCTCGCCCCCGGCACGGATGCGGGCGGCGCGCGCCGCCTCGCCGAGCGCCTCGCCAGCTCGGTGTCCGCGACGACCGTCGCCCCGGCCGCCGGCGCCCCGTCCGCTGCAGCCGTTCGCGTCCGCTGCGGATACGAGGCCGTGGCCAACGTCGGCTACGCGCCGATCGAGCCCGTCGACCTCTTGGTGCGGGCGGCCGCCGCCGTCCGGACCGGCAAGGCAGACTCCGGCGGGTGGCTGCGGCGCTTCGACGAAGGCACTAACCCGGCCTCGTCCACGACCTAGACAGGCACGCGCCGACTCCCGCTGTCCTCGTCCGCCGCTTCATAGCCCGGGAGATAATAGGAGTAGTAGCGGTAGGCCCCGCCCGCCGGCACGTCGTTCAAGATCGCCCCCAGCAGCCGCACGGGCAGCCGTTGCAGCACCTCGAGCTTGGCCGCCGCCACGTCACGGTGGCTGTACCCGGTACGGAGCACGAGCACGAGGGTCCCCGTGAGGGTGCCGAGGATCAATGGATCCACGCCGGCCGCGAGCGGCGGGCTGTCGATCAAGATCACGTCGTAGCCCGACCGCATGCCGTTCACCAGCTCCGACATGGGAGGTGATCCGAGGAGCTCGGGGGCATTGTACGCGCGGGTGCCGCACCCGATCAGCGACAACGAGGGGTACGGCGTCGCCTGCACGATGGAGTCGAGCGGGGTCTCGCCCCGGAGGAAGTCGCTGAGCCCCGGGCGGCGGCGGGCGTTCAGCCGGCGGTGCAGCACGCCGCGCCGGATGTCGGCGTCGATCAGCAGGGCGCGGTGCCCGCCATCCGCAAACGTGTGCGCCAGGTTTGCGGCCAGGAACGACTTGCCGTCCCCTGCCCCCGGGCTTGTCACCGTGACGAGGAGCGGCGCTCGCCCGCCGTGGGCGTATACGAGGTTGAGGCACACCCCCCGGAGGGCCTCCACGACCTGGTTGACGTCCTCGGGCACACGGCCCCGGCCGTGGCGCCCCGCGTGCGGCAGGGTGCGCAGATGCGGCACGGCGCCCAGGATCGCCAGCCCCATCTCACGCGACACCTG
>QHTS01000228.1 GCA_003220905.1 Gemmatimonadota bacterium
GTACCAGGCAGCGGAAGATGCAGGCGGGGTCGTGTCTTCAGCTCTATTACAAGTGGAGCCCCGCGCGGGCGCTCGCGGTGGACGACTCGATCCGTCGGGCGCAGATGAGGAGGTAGTGGGTCACCTCGTCCTCATCGCTGCCGAACTCGAGCGGCTGCTCGAGCCCGACCAGCTGGCCGGCCTCGACGTCACCTGGCTCCCGACGGAGCAACCGACTCCGTCGGGCGACTACGTCGCGCTCGTACCATTGTTGTCGCGGTGGGTGGGCGGCAGCGAGCTCAAGCGTCTTCCCAGGCTGAAGATCGTGGCGAATTGCGCCGTCGGGCACGACAACGTGGACGTCGTAGCGGCCGAGATGCGCCGCGTCACGGTCACAAACACCCCCGATGTCCTCACCGACGCCACCGCCGACCTCGCCTGGGCGCTGATCCTCGCCTGCGCCCGCCATGTCGTGCCGGGTGCTCAGCTGGTACAGAGCGCGTCGTGGACCGGGTGGCATCCCGAGCTGTTGCTCGGGATCGAGCTGCGCGGCCGCACCCTTGGCCTGTTCGGCGCCGGACGGATCGGCCAGGCGGTAGGGCGCCGCGCGGTGCCGTTCGGGATGCGGATTCTCTACACCGCGCGCAACCCGCGGCCCGACTTCGAGCGGGAGAGCGGTGCAGTGCGGGTCGAGTTCTCGAGACTCCTCAAGGAGAGCGATGTCCTGTCGCTCCACGCGCCGTCGGTGCCCGAGACCAAGGGCATCATCAACGCCGACGCGTTGCGACACATGAAACCGGGCGCCATTCTGATCAACACGGCGCGCGGTGACCTGGTCCGCGAGGAGGCGCTCGCGCAGGCGCTCGAAGAGGGCCGGCTAGGTGGGGCGGGGCTGGACGTCTATCTCGAGGAGCCGGCCGTCCACGCCCGCCTGCGTGCGGCGCCGCGCACGGTGTTGCTGCCGCACATCGGTAGCGCCACGCTCGAGGCGCGCCGCCAGATGGCGACCATCGCAGTCGCGAACGTACAAGCGGTCCTGAAGGGCGATCCACCGTTGACGCCCGTGTTCGGGTAGGTCCGCAAACCGCCTTCGCGACAACGAGTTGCCCGTCGGGTGCCGAAGTGTTATTGGATAGGGGACCGCTCGACAGGCCTGGATGATGGCTCCGGAGACAACGTCCTACTGCGCTCGCTGCGGCACCTCCCTGGCGCCGGGGGCGTATTTCTGTCTCCGCTGCGGCACCAGCGTCCCGGTGGCCCCGAGCGGCGGCGGCGCCACCGTCGCGCCGCCGGTGCGCCTCGCCCCCCCCGCGGAGCACCCCGCCCAGCTCGATGCCCTGCGCCACGCCACGCTGGGCGAGTACGAGATCCTCGCCGAGCTGGGGCGCGGCGGCATGGCCACGGTGTACCTCGCCCACGACCTCGCCCTCGACCGCAAGGTGGCGATCAAGGTGCTGGCGCCCGCTCTCTTGCTCATAGGGGAGGGCATGGTGGAGCGGTTCAAACGGGAGGCCCGCACCGCCGCGGCCCTGAGCCATCCCCACATCATTCCCATCTACGCCGTCAAGGAAAGCGAGCACGTCCTGTACTTCGTCATGAAGTACGTGCAGGGACGGGCCCTCGATTCGATCATTCGCGACGTCGGCACGCTGCCCATCCCCATGGTACAGACGATCCTCGCCCACGCGGGCGACGCGCTCGGTTATGCCCATCGTCACGGCGTCATTCACCGGGACATCAAGTCCGCGAACCTCATGCTGGACGAGGATGGATGGGCCGTGATCACGGACTTCGGGATCGCCAAGGTGGTTCAGGCGGAAGGGCTCACGATGACCGGGGTGACCGTGGGCACGCCGACGTACATGAGCCCCGAACAATGTGAGACCCGCGACGTCACTGGAGCCTCCGACCAGTACTCACTCGGAGTCGTCGCGTACGAAATGCTGACCGGACGGCTGCCGTTCCGGGGCGAGTCGACCATGGCGGTGATGTACGCACACTTCAACGAGCGCCCGCGTCCGGTGGCCGAGCTGCGCCCGGACTGTCCACCCAACCTGGCGGCGGGCGTCATGCGGATGTTGGAAAAGGATCCAGCCCGCCGCTGGCCCAGCATGGACGATATCGTCGCCGTGTGCGGCCGGCCGTCGCTACGGCACGACGATCCCGTCCGCGGCGAGATGATCACCCTCGCGAAGGCAGGCGCCGGCTCGGCCTTGATGGCCCATGTCAAGACGCCGACGAGTCCGCTTGTGCTCTCGAAGCCGCAGACGCGCCCCGCGACCGCCGTGGTCCCTCGCGCCCGTCTCGGCTCGCGCCTCTGGTGGGGGTCGGCGGCCTCGGCGGTGTGGCGATCGCCGCGGCGCTTTGGTGGTTGGCTCCTTGGCGGGCATGGCAGACGCCGACCGTGTCCGCGCCCCCGCCGCCCGCGGTTCCCACGGATACCGCCGCCGGCCGTGGGGCTCCGGTCCCGCGTCCCTCGCGCCTGCCCAGGCCGCCGTCGCGCGCGCGCGTGCCCGCCCCCTCGCCTGCCGCGGGGGCCGAATCTGCGGCGCACCCGCCGGTTGCCGTGCGCGAGGACAGCGTAGTGCGGTCACTCCGGGCGCGGGCGCTCAACGCGATGAACCGTGCGATCGACGCCGGGGCCACGCCCGCCGAGCTGGCGCGGGCGGACACCGTGTTCAAGGGAGCGGAATCGCTCTCGGCCCAGAGCCGCTTGCCCGAGGCGATGGTCCAGCTCGCCACCGCCGCGTCCCTCTGGGCCGAAGCCGAGCGCCAGTCGCGGGCGCGGGCGGCGCGCGACACCGAGGCGCGGCGCGCCGCGGAGCCGCCGGCTGCACCCGCCGTGACGCCCGCTCCCATCGACCCGCGGCCGGACATCCAGAAGGTGATCGATGACTACGCGCGCGCGCTGGAATCGCGCGACGTGGGTCAGGTGCGGCGCGCGTATCCGGGCCTCACGCCGGCGCAGCAACAGAGTTGGCAGGACTTCTTCCAATCCGTGCGTAATCTCAAGGCCGGCCTGACGGTTACGGCGGTACATCTCGCCGGCGTCACGGCCGAAGCGATCGTGAGCGGAGTCTACGAGTACGACAACGCCACGACGGGCCGCGCCGAGCGGCGGCCCGTGACGTTCCGGGCGATCTTCGTCGTGGACTCCGGCGGCTGGCGGCTCACCACGATCCGGTAGCCAGTTCTAAAAGTTGTATTCGAGCCCGGCGGTCCAGAGGACGTTGGGCCGCAGCCCTCCGCGGTTCAGCGGCCACAGCGTGTTGGCGACCAGCGTGACCCCGGCGCGAGTCGTGAACTTGAAGCCGAACGAGCCGTTGATCAGGTCGTCGCGCTCGTTGGGGATGTTCGTGGGCTCGACGGTGCGGCGGAACGGTAGATCGTACGTGACGGTGCCGGGCAGCCGCAGCTTGCTCTCGCCGACCTGCAGCTCCGAGACCAGGTCGACCGCCATCGTGGCCCACGGCGCCATCAGGTGATCGAACCCGACGGTCGCGAGGACCGCGCTGTTCTGCAGGTCACCGCTCCGGAACAGGTACCCGATGTTGGCGTGCGGCGAGAACGCGCCGAATCGCGCCGACACGATGCCCAGGCCGCGGGCCGCGACGTGCCCCGATCCCAGCAGATCGTCCTCGCTGCCCGTGGGGAAGCGGATGTCCCCGAGGACCGCGAACATGGTGCGGTCCGACTGCGTGACGTTGATTTTGACGCGCGCGGCGATGTCCCCGATGCCGGTAGCGGATCCGTCCACGAATCGGGAGGTGGAGAGCTGCGGGTTGGCGGGCGTGCCGCCGAAGAAGTGTTGTGCGGTGGTGCCGCCGAACGGAATGATCTGCGCGTCGCTCGTGCCGCGCAGTGAGGTGGAGACGATCGGGAGCACCACCCCGATGTCCACGCGGTCCAGCAGCCCGAAGCTCATGAAGAAGGACGTGACGGTCATGTCGATGTCGAGCGCCAAGCGCAGCGCGATCACGTCGTTCTCATGTGTCGGGACGCCGTAGGGCGTGCACGAGGCGCCCACGATGCTGTCGCATTGCGGGCCGGTGACGTTCTCGTGGGTGAACGTCATCTCGATGCCGTTGAGGCGCACGCCCCGCAGCGTCTCCAAGTGCAGACGGTTGACGTTGGCGCCGATGAAGACGCGCCCGCGGCCCAGCGTCTGGGCGCGCTCGCCGAACACCGAGCCCGGGGAGCGCGACGTCGGGACGGGAACGCCGGCTTCGAAGCGGAACGTGGAGCCGCCGCTGGTCGCGCTCACCGGGAGATTCGCGACGTTCTGGCTGATCGCCGTCCCGATGAACGAGATGAGCGTGCCGTTGTCGTTCACGGCTGCGGGGACGAAGTGGTCGGCGTGCAGCGCGGTCGCCGAGTCGGAGCCGGCGGTGCCGCCGAGGAACAACGGGTCCTTGCCGTCCGCGAAAATGAACAGCTGGGAGATCTTGTCTTGGAGACCCTGGGCGTCGAGCGGGGAGGCGGCCAGGGTGAGCCCCACGAGACTCCACAGGTAGCGCTGCATGGCTCGAAGAGACGTGCTGCGGTGAAGCGCGTCAACCCCGCCCGCCGTTGACCCCGGTGGTCGGCGAGTTAGCTTCCAGCCTTGAGATGAGCCGGCCTGACCGCACGATCATCCTGGACGCCCGCGCACTCGCGCGGGCGCTTCAGCGAATGGCCGTGGAAGTGCTCGAGCTGGCCCACGGGACCGACGATCTCGTCCTGATCGGCATCCAGCGGCGCGGCGTCGAACTCGCCGAGCGGATCGCCAAGTTGATCGAGCAGGACGAGGGCGTGGTCGTGCCGCGCGGCGCCCTCGACATCACCCTCTACCGCGACGACCTCGAAACGGTGGGCCCCAAGCCCGTCATCGGCGAGACCCGCATCCCCGGGGAGCTCACCGGCAAGCACGTCGTGATCGTGGACGACGTGCTCTATACCGGCCGTACCGTGCGCGCCGCGCTCGACGAGCTCGCCGACTTCGGCCGCCCCAAGCGCATCTCGCTCTGCGTGCTGGTGGATCGCGGCGGGCGTGAGCTGCCGATCCACCCGGACATCGTCGGCAAGCAGGTCAAGGTGAACGGTGGGGAGCGGGTCGACGTGTTGGTCGAGGAGCTCGACGGACGCGACGAGGTGGGCCTGGTGCGCCAGGGAGGCCCCGCGTGACGGCCCCCCCCCTCGGCAAGGACCTGGTCGGGCTCGAGGACCTCTCGGCGGACCAGATCCGGCTCATCCTCGATACCGCCGAGCCCTTCAAGGAAGTCTCGGAGCGGCCCATCAAGAAGGTTCCTGCGCTCCGCGGCAAGACGATCGTCAACCTGTTCTTCGAAGCCTCCACGCGCACCCGCATCTCGTTCGAGTTCGCGGAAAAACGCCTCTCTGCCGACACCGTCAACGTGGCGGCGAGCGGCAGCTCGGTGCAGAAAGGCGAGACCCTGGTCGACACCGCCAGAAATCTCGAAGCGATGCGGATCGACATGGTGGTCATCCGCCATCCCTCTTCCGGCGCCGCCGAGTTCCTGGGCAACCGGATTCGCTCCAACGTCATCAACGCCGGCGACGGCAAACACGAGCATCCCACGCAAGGCCTGCTCGACCTCCTGACCATCCGCGACAAGCACGGGAAGATCGACGGCATCAAGGTATGCCTCGTGGGCGACGTCCTGCATTCGCGCGTCGCCCGCTCGAACATCTGGGGCCTCCTGAAGCTCGGCGCCGAAGTCGGCGTGTGCGGTCCCGACACCTTGCTGCCGCGCGGCATCGAGGAGCTGGGCGTGTGTCGGTTCCGTCGCATCGAGGAGGCGATCGAGTGGGCCGACGTGCTGAACGTGCTGCGGCTCCAGCTCGAGCGCATGGAGATGGGATTCATCCCCAGCGTGCGCGAGTACTACCGCGTCTTCGGCGTCACCGCCGAGCGGCTCGAGAAGGTGGCGCGCCCCATGACCATCATGCACCCGGGGCCCATGAATCGCGGTGTGGAGATCGATTCGCGCGTCGCCGACGGGCCGCACAGCGTGATCCTCGACCAGGTGACGAACGGCGTCGCCGTCCGGATGGCGGTGCTGTACCTGCTGGCCGGGGGGCGGCCCGAGCTGGCCGACGCGGCGAAACGGTCCGGAGGCCTGGAGTGATGCGGCCGCTGCTCCTGAAGGGCGGCCGCGTGATCGACCCGAGCCGGGGCTTCGACCAGGTCGCAGACGTCCTCATCCAGGACGGTAAGATCGCCGCGGTCGGCACCGGGCTCGGACTTCCCGACGGCGCCGAGGTCCGGGACGTGCGGGGCAACGTCGTGGCCCCCGGGCTCGTGGACGTGCATGTCCACCTGCGCGAGCCCGGTAACGAGGACGTCGAGACGATCGCGAGCGGCGCCCGGGCCGCCGCGGCGGGCGGGTTCACCACCGTGTGCGCCATGCCGAACACCGATCCCGTCACCGACAACCAGGCGGCCGTCGGCTTCATCGTGCGCCAGTCGGCGCGTGCCGGGCTCACGCGGGTGTATCCGATCGGCGCCATCTCGGTAGGCCAGAAGGGAGAGCGCCTCTCCGAGTTCGGTGAGATGGTGGGCGCCGGCGCGGTAGCGGTCTCCGACGACGGAAAGCCCGTCGTCTCGAGCCACCTCATGCGCACGGCGCTCGAGTACGCGCGCACCTTCGCGATCCCGGTCGCCGATCACTGCGAGGAGCCGACCCTCGCCGCGGGCGGTGTGATGCACGAGGGGCTGGTCGCCGCCCGGCTGGGTCTCAAGGGCATCCCTGCGGCGGCCGAAGAGATCATGGTGGGGCGCGACGTTCTGCTGGCCGGACTCACGGGCGGGCACGTGCACCTGTGCCACGTGTCCACGCGGGGCTCGGTGGCGCTCATTCGCAGCGCCAAAGAGCAGGGGGTCCGCGTCACCGCCGAGGTCACGCCCCACCACCTCACGCTCACCGAGCGCGACTGCGAGCGCTACGATACGCACGCCAAGATGAACCCGCCGCTGCGCGAGGCGGCGGACGTCGCGGCGCTGCGCCAGGCGCTGAAGGAGGGCGTGATCGACTGCATCGCCTCCGACCACGCCCCACATGCCTACGACGCCAAGGAAGCCGCGTTCGACGACGCTCCCTTCGGGATCGTGGGGCTGGAGACCGCGTTCGCGGTGGCCTACACGGAGCTCGGAGCGGGAGGAATCCTCACGCTCGCCGAGCTCGTCCACCGGATGAGCACCGCGCCCGCCGCCGCGTTCCGGCTCCCCGGCGGAACGTTGAAGCCCGGGGCGGCGGCCGATGTCGTCGTGCTGGACGTCGCGGCGCGCTGGACCGTGGATCCCGCCGCGTTCTTCTCGAAGAGCCGCAACACGCCCTTCTCGGGCCGGGCGCTCGCCGGGCGCGCCGCGCTCACGCTCGTCGGTGGCAAGGTGGCCCACCAGGCGGAGGCTCCCGCCGGCTCGTGACGGCGCGTGCCGTCGCCCGCCGCATGGCGCAGTGCTGCCGGCAGCTCGCCGAGCGCGGGCTCATCGCCGGACAGGACGGCAACCTTGCGGTCCGCCTGGGGCCCGACCGCGTGCTCGTGACCCCGACCGGGGTGATCAAAGCGCTGGTGGGGCCGGCGGACATGGTCCTAGTGGATCTGCACGGGCGCAAGCGGCGTGGGCGCCATAACCCTACGAGTGAATTGGACTTACATCTGCGGATCCTGACGCGTCGGCCCGACGTCGGGGCCGTGGTGCACGCACACCCCCCCGTGGCGACCGGTTTCGCGGTCGCGGGGCAGGATTTTCATATATTTGTCCTGCCTGAGCTTATCCTGCAGTGCGGGGAGGTGCCGCTCGTCCCGTATGGGACATCTGGGACGCGGGAGTTGGGCGACCGCCTCGAGCCGCACCTGGCGGGACATCAGGCTTGGCTCTTGGCGAACCACGGGGCGGTGACCGTCGGGGCGACACTCGACGCGGCGTGGATCCGAATGGAGAGTCTGGAGCACGCGGCCCGCATCATCTTCGCGGCGCGCGCGCTCGGGCGGGTGAACGAGTTGAGCCCCGAGGCGGTGGCACGACTCGAGACGCAGCGAGATCGAGCACGAGAGGAACGGGATGGCTAGAGGATCTTCCAAGAGCACTGCGATCATCCAGCGCCTGCTGGAGGAGCGGCGCCAATACGAAGCCTGGATCGCGCGTCTGAACAGCTCGGCAGACGCGACGCCCGGGAACGTGCGGGCGCGCGTGCGCGAGGATTACGAGGCGCGACTCGCGGCCGTGATGGAAGAGCTCAAGGCGCACGCCGAGAGCGCGCGCTTGGCGATTCAGGAGAAGAGGCACATGCGCGGCGAACTGCAGAAGAAGGAAGCCATCGTCGCGGAGAAGCTCACGGAGAGCGAGCTGCGCCACTCGGTCGGCGAGTATGACGAGTCGCAATGGGACCAGGTGCACCAGGACGTGCTCGCGGAGCTCGTGTCGGTGCGCGAAGACCTGCAGTCGGTCGAGGCGGACATCCAAAAGCTCGAGGAGCTCGACGCGCTGGTGCGAAACCGACCCACCCCCAGAGCCGCGCCCGCGTCACCCGAGCCCCCCCCCCCGCGGCCCCCCAGGCTCGAGCCGGAGCCGCCGCCCCACAAAGCGGCGCAGGTGGACGAGCTCGAGTTCATCAAATCCGTCACCGAGGACGACACGGGGTCGGCGCCGTCGCCCCGCCGCGCCAGTGGCGCCCAGTTCCAGCCCGTGATTCCGGGCGATCCGCCTCGCGCCGCCGTGCCGCCGTCGCAGCGGGCCGCCAACCCCGTCCCCGCGCCGATTGTCCCCGACCCGTCCGCCGCAGGCGACGAGGAGGTTGCGCGGACGCTCCGGTGCAAGGAGTGCGGCACGATGAACCTGCCGACGGAGTGGTATTGCGGGCAGTGCGGTGGTCAACTCGACGCCGTCTAAAAGAAAAGAAACGTCACGCGAAAACGTCAAGCAACCCCGTCTCGCAACACCGTACGCTCATGCGGGACGTTTCTGCGGGACGTCTTTGCGCGACGCCTTTGCTAGACGTCGTTATTTATTTCGAAAGCTTGCGAACCACCGCCGCCAGTCGAGATTTATGCCGAGCCGCATTGTTAGGATGGATCAGATTCTTTCGGGCGGCGCGATCGAGCAACCGCGCGGCCACCCGATAGGCCTCACCCGCCTGCTCGGACGTCGTCGCCGTGCGCACCCGCTTGAGCGCGGTCCGGAGCGCGGAGCTCTGGGCGCGGTTGCGCACGTGGCGGGCGCGCCCCTGGCGCATGGCCTTCTTCGCGGACTTGATTCTCGGCACTCGAGGCCTCCTCGTGAGGCGCGGAAGATAGAGGGTAAGTGCAGGTCGGTCAAGGCGCTACGCCGTTGACCGGGCCCCCGCCGGCTCGTTATCTTAGGCGGTCACCGACCCCCGAGCCCGAGCTATTTCGTTCGAAATCCTCATCTGGGCCCCGGTGCTTCTCTTCTCGATGGTGGCCCACGAATACGCCCACGCCGAAGCCGCGTACCGGCAGGGCGATGACACCGCCTACATGCTGGGGCGGCTGACGCTCAATCCCCTGAAGCACATCGATCCCATCATGACGGTGCTGCTGCCGGTCATCCTGTGGGTGTCCAACGCCGGATTCCTGTTCGGGGCCGCCAAGCCGGTGCCCGTCAACCCCAGGAAGTACCGCACGTTCGTCCGCGGAGACGTGATCGTGTCGCTCGCCGGGATCGTCGTGAACCTGGCCCTGTTTGTGGTCTTCACCGGGCTGTTCGGGGCGGTCGGATTGATTGGCCAGCACGTGCCGTCCCTCGCTGGGAGTCTCGGGATATTACAGGAGATGACGTACCAAGGGATGCGTCTCAACCTGGTGCTCGCGTTCTTCAATCTCATCCCGATCCCGCCGCTCGACGGCAGCCACGTCTTCTATCATCTGCTGCCGCCGGGCTGGGGTCTCAAGTACCGCGAGTTCTACGCGCTCGGCATGCTGCCACTGCTCTTGATTCTCTGGCTCGCGCCCGGCGCGATCAACGTCTTCCTGTGGCCGGCCTACCAGCTGATGAACCTGGGCCTCGCCGTCGTCGGCGGACTCCGGATCGGGGCGGCCTCATGACCGCGCTTCCGCCCACGGCTCAGGACCAGGCCGGCTTCGTCGTCGAGCTCGAGCAATTCTCGGGCCCCTTGGATCTGCTGCTGCACCTGATCCGCGAGGACGAGGTCGACATCACCGACCTGCCGATCGCGAAGATCGCCGACCAGTTCCTCGCCGTCATCAACGAGCTGGGGTTGAACCAGGCGGCGGACTACCTCGAGATGGCTGCGCGGCTGCTGCGGATCAAGGCGCAGATGCTCTTGCCGCGGCGCGTGGGCGACGACGAGTGGGAAGATCCCCGCGCCGCGCTGGTGCGCCGGGTGCTCGAGTACCAGCAGATCCGCGAGCTGGTGGAATGGCTGGCGGCGGCGGCGGCGCGCCGGGCCGAGCAGTTCGGGCGAGGCTTCGCTCCCGAGCCGCCGGCCCCGCCGCCCGCGCCGCTCGTGATCGACCTGAACGATCTGCTCGCCGCCGCGGAGCGGGTGATCGCGCTCATTCCCGAGCCGGTGCTGCACCGCGTGGTGCCGCGGCCGCTCGACGTGGAGGGCGCGACCGAGCGCATTCAGGCGCTGCTCGCGGAGCGTGCGGCGTTCGGGTGGGGCGACATCGTGGGGGCGCGTGCCACGCTCGTGGACGTCCTGTCCGCGTTCATCGCCCTGCTCGAGCTCGCCAAGCGCGGCTCTCTGCACGTGCACCAAGAGGGGCCGTTCGCCCCGATTCAGATCCGCCGTGAGTCCGCTCGCGAAGCTCGTTGAGGCGGCGCTGTTCGCCTCGGCGCGCCCGCTCACGGTCGAGGAGATCCAAACGCTCGATCCGCAGGCGGGCGCGGCGGCGGTGCGCGCGGCCCTGGTCGAAATCCGGGATGCGTTTGCGACCGGCGACCACGGCGTCGAGCTGGTGGAGATCGCGCAGGGGTGGCAGGTCCTGACGCGGCGTGAGTACGCGGAGGCGATCGACCGCGCGCAGTTCGCGCTGCGCCCGCGGCGACTCAGCCCGGCGGCGCTCGAGACGCTGGCCATTATCGCCTACCGGCAGCCCGTGGGCCGGCTCGAGGTGGACGAGATCCGGGGCGTGGATTCGGGCGCCGTGATCGAGAAGCTGAGCGAGCGCGGGCTGGTGGAGATCGTAACTCGGGGGGAAGGGCTCGGGCGGCCGCTGCTGTACGGCACCACGCCGCAGTTCCTCGAGATCCTCGGCCTCAAGGACCTGGACGAGCTGCCGCGGCTGGACGAGCTGTCGGTGGCGCTCCGGCCGCCCGCGCCCGCCGAACCCGAATGACGCTGATGCGCCTGCAACGCGCCCTGGCGCGTGCGGGCGTCACGTCCCGCCGCAAGGCCGAGGACCTGATCCGCGCGGGTCGTGTGCGCGTGGACGGCGCCGTGGCCACGATCGGCATGAGCGTGGATCCGCTGCGCCACCGCGTGACGGTGGACGGCCGGGCTGTGCGGCCGGGGCCGGTCACCTGGCTCGCGCTCAATAAGCCAGTCGGCTATGTGGTCAGCCGCGGGGACCCGGAGGGGCGCCGGACCGTCTACAGCCTCCTCCCCAACGTACCGGGGCTCACGTACGTTGGACGACTGGACGTCATGACGTCGGGGCTGCTGCTCTTCACCACGGACGGCGCAGCGGCGCACCGGCTGATGCACCCGCGCTTCGCCGTACCCCGCACCTACTGGCTCCGGGTCCACGGCCACGGCGCGGCGGAGGTGCGCGCCGCCCTCGCGCGACCCCCGGCGATCGACGGCCGCCCGGTGCGGGTCGTGGACTTTCGGGTGCGGCCCGTGGAGCGCAGCATCGAGGTCGAGGTCACCCTCGCCGAAGGCCGCCAGCGCATCGTCCGGCGGCTCGCGGAGGCGCTGGGACTCAAGGTCGAGTGGCTGCATCGCGTCTCCTACGGACCGGTGCGGCTCGGGCGCCTGGTCGAGGGCAAGTACCGGCGGCTCGCCGCGCACGAAGTCGAGGCCATCGAGCGATTGCATGGAACTGCGTGACCGGACGGTGATGATCCTCGGCGGCAGCGGGCTGGTCGGCCACGCGGTGGCGCGGAGGCTGCTCGGCGCCGCCCCGCGGCGCGTCGTGCTGGTCGCGCTGTTCGAAGACGAGGTGCGCGCGACCGCGCGGGCGCTCGAGCCCTACCGGGGGCGCACGACGATCGAGGTCGAATGGGGCAACGTGTTCCTCCCCGCCAGCCTCGCCCAGCTGGAGCGCGGGTCGGTCATGGCGAACCCCGAGCATCGGCGGCTGATGCTCCAGGACCTGCTGAGCGAGCTCACCGACGACGTCTTCCACCGCAGCTTCCTGAGCCGGCTCCTCCTGAAGTACAAGCCCGACGCCGTCGTGGATAGCATCAACACCGCGACGGCGTTCGCGTACCAGGACGGGCTGCGGAGCGCGCAGGACCTGCTGGCGCTGGCGCGCCGGGGCGAGGTCGATGAGGCCGCTGTGGAGCGCCACGTCCTGCAGCTGACGCTGCCGCAGCTGATCCGGCACGTGCAGATCCTCGTCGAGTCGCTCAAGCGCGCCGAGACGAAAGCGTATGTCAAGATCGGCACGAGCGGCACCGGCGGCATGGGGTTCAACATTCCCTACACGCACTCCGAGGAGCGCCCCAGCCGGCCGCTCATCACCAAGTCGGCCGTGGCGGGCGCCCAGTCGCTGCTCCTGTTTCTCCTCGGTCGCACGCCCGGTGCTCCCGCGACGGTCGAGATCAAGCCCACGGCCACCATCGCCTGGCGCGAGATCGGCTTCGGGCCGATCCGTCGCAAGGGAAAGCCGATTCCGCTGGTGGATTGCCCGACGCCGGTGGCCCTGGCTCGGGCCTTCGACCCAGACGCGGCTCCCTGGTGCGACCTCGGTAAGCCGCTCGAGGGCGTCTTCATCGACGTGGGGGAGAACGGCCTCTTCGCCCCCGACGAGTTCGAGACGGTCACGGCGCTCGGCCAGATGGAGTTCATCACGCCGGAGGAGGTCGCCGACTACGCCGTGATGGAGCTCGAGGGACGGCCCACCGGACGGGACGTCGTCGCGGCGCTCGACGCGGCCACCGCCGGCCCGACCTACCGCGCGGGGATGCTGCGCGCGTCCGCGCTCGAGCGCCTGCGCGCGCTCGAGCACCAGACCAAGAGCCGGTCCGTCGCCTACGAGATGCTCGGGCCGCCGCGGCTCACTAAGCTCTTGTGGGAATCGCACCTGTGCGCGTTGTTGCGCCCCAGCGTCCGGGCTCTCGCCCAGTCCCGGGCGACCGACCTGGCCGTGGAAGCCCAGACCCGGGTCGAGCGTGATGCGACGCTGCGAAGCCATATTCTGTCGGTGGGGATCCCGATTCTCACGCCGGACGGCGAGCGCCTGTACCGCG